>NZ_JBNNLZ010000030.1:0-52160 GCF_050272295.1 Lysinibacillus sp. NPDC048646 | reverse complement strand
TTCGTCCTGAGCCAGGATCAAACTCTCCATAAAAGAAATTTGATAAGCTCAAATTGTTTTGCTGGCATCAATTTTGATGTCCAAAATTTTGTTTCATTCACTTACCGAAGTTAGCTACTAAAAACTTTATTGATTACGTTTTGCTTGTTCAGTTTTCAAGGTTCATTTCGCCGCCGTTTGTTTCAGCAACTCTTATATCATAACACGTTGCGTTTTATGATGTCAACAATTATTTTTAAGTAAATTGTTTTGTGAAGTTGTTTTCAATAGTTATCTTAACGACTCTTACTACTATATCATAATATTTTCAATTTGCAAGTGCTTTATAGAAAATAGATTAAAAAAGTAATTCCTAGTACTCCCGGGATTCCTAACACTGCAATTGTAGTAACTGAAAATAGATTGATCGGTACATTGTAGCCACTATAACCAACAGCTAAATGAATAATGAATAGTAGTAAAAAAGCAAAGGCGAATCGAAACCAAAAAACTGAGAATCCTTCTAATACTTTCCCTAACTTAATGTGCCTCACTACTATATAAAGAAATAGAAGCGCTACAGGAACACCAATACTTACTATTACGATCCATGGCATATGCTTGCCTCCTTCGATAATAATTATGTAAGTGTATGATTTCTGCTTCGCTTCTATAACTCTAACAACTATTATTTAATTAATACTCGTCGAACTCTGGCTTCTTTGAACAAATAATAATGAATGCTCTCCGCCGCTTTCCGTCGGGCAATGATTTCTAAATCATAATCATCTACTAGTTCTTCAATTATTTTCGCTTGTTGCAAATCCTCTTTTGTTTCTTTAATAAGGCCTACAAGTTTTTCATCAAATTCCTTTTTTAGTTTTCCTTTATTGCGGAAGAACATCTCAATCCCTCACTCATAACTCTCGACGGCCTTCCATTGCCTTCGATAACGTTACTTCATCAGCATATTCTAAATCTCCACCTACTGGTAGACCGTGTGCAATACGCGTTGTACGAATACCAGATGGTTTCACTAGACGTGATATATACATAGCTGTTGCTTCGCCTTCAATAGTAGAATTTGTTGCTAAAATAAGCTCCTGCACAGTTTCATCTTGCAAGCGTACTAATAGTGACGCCACATTGATATCCTCCGGCCCAACGCCATCCATCGGCGAAATAGCTCCCTGCAGTACATGGTACATACCATTGTAATCACGCATTTTTTCCATCGCAATAACATCTTTTGTATCTTGTACAACGCAAATAACAGAAGCATCACGTTGTTTGTCAGTACAAATATGGCATGGGTCTACATCGGTAATGTTGCCACAGACAGAACAATAGCTTAAATTCCGTTTTGCATCAATTAAAGCCTTCGAGAAAGAAAGTACATCTTCTTCCTTCATCGTTAACACAAAAAACGCCAGTCGAGCCGCAGTTTTCGGCCCGATCCCTGGCAATTTCATAAAACTATCGATTAGTTTAGATATGGGTTCTGGGTAGTACATATATTTTACCTCCTAGAACGGAAGGTTCATGCCTTGAGTGAATTTACCCATTGTTGCATTTGTTTTTTCTTCTACTTTTTTAAGCGCTTCATTCGTTGCAACAACGATTAAATCTTGTAGCATTTCGATATCATCTGGATCTACTACTGACGCATCAAGATTCACTTCCACTACTTCACGTTGGCCTGTTACAGCTACTTTAACCATACCGCCGCCAGCAGTACCTTCAAACTGTTCAGCATTTAAAGCCTCTTGAGCTTCCATCATTTCCTTTTGCATTTTTTGCATTTTTTTCATCATACCTTGCATATTTCCCATTCCACGCATAAACAAATTCCTCCTAAGTAATTAATCTTCAATTATTTCAACAAAATCTTTACCGAACAACTTTTCCGCTTCCGTCACAAGTGGATCCTGTGATGCAAGCGGTTGCGAATCGTCGAAAAAGGGTTCTTCTGGCATTTCTGCCGGTGGTGGTTCTAATAACTCTACATCATGATCAATGGTTGACTGCGCTTTCTTTTGTTGCATGCCGTGATCACGAATGAATTCTTCGCGCAGCTTTAGCCAAGTCTCTTCAGGCGTACATAGCATTTCGTACACGGTGCCAGTTTGCCCTGCAATTAATTGTGTGAAGTGAGCTTTTAGCGCATGATTATCAGCAACCATTTGACAATGAATATCATACTTGAATTTTAACACAAAAGCACTCGAAGATGCCGCAACAGGTTCAGCTTCTGCTAATAGAGCGGATTGTGACTTTTGCATTTGGTTCAACGCTTGTGCCCACACAGCTTTAACACGTTGCACATCCTGTTTTGTAGCGTCCTTTAATATTTCTTGAATACGTCCAGTCGGAGCTTTATAGCCATTTGGATTTTTTGCACGCGGACGTTGCTCCTTAGGTGTCTGCGTGGTTTGCGCAGGCACTCCATTTTGCAATTGCGCTGATAATTGCTGAACCATCTGCTCAAGTGCCACTATTTTTTGCGCGAGCTCAGGACTCATCGTTGTTTCTCCTGAAGAGCTCACTTGATTAACGACTCCACCTGAAAACTGCGTCATTTTTAGCAAAGCAGTTTCTAAATAAATTTTTGTATGATGAGAGAAACGCATTTCTTGCTGTGTTTTCGCCAAGATGTCAATATAGCCGTAAAGCATATCTGGTGCAAAATCATGCGCTAACGCAAACACTCGCTCCTCTGGTGATACTAGCTCTAATAATTCCGCTAACCCATCGCTTGTTTGCAGTAGCAGTAAATCGCGGAAAAATGTAATTAAATCTTCTGACAGACGAAGTGGGTCCTTCCCATCGGCAATAAGTTGTTCTAATAATGCAAGCATTTGCGCGACATCTTTCATCTTTAAAGCCTCTGCTAAATCATAAAAAACTTCCTGGCTAATCGCCCCTGTAACAAGTAGTGCATCTTCTAGTTTTAAGAGATCACCACTGAAAGAGACGACTTGGTCTAATAAACTTAGAGCATCTCGCATACCGCCAGCAGCAGATTGTGCGATAACCTTTAAACCTTGTTCTTCATAAGGTAGCTCGATGTCTTCTAATACAATTTTCATCCGTTCAATAATATCGTTCGTCGAAAGCCGCTTAAAGTCAAAGCGCTGGCAACGAGAAATAATCGTAGCTGGCAATTTATGCGGCTCTGTCGTTGCTAATATAAATACGGCATGTGACGGTGGTTCTTCTAATGTTTTTAAAAGGGCATTGAAGGCACTTGTAGAAAGCATATGCACTTCATCAATGATATACACTTTAAACCTAGTACTCGCAGGTGCAAAACGAACCTTCTCAATAATGTCACGTATTTCCTCAACACGCGAATTAGATGCAGCATCAAATTCGATTACGTCTGGATGAGAACCATCTGTAATGCTTAAACAAGTTGCACACTCATTACAGGGCTCATTTGACGGAGCACGCTCACAGTTTAATGCCTTTGCAAAAATTTTAGCCGCGCTCGTTTTCCCAGTACCACGCGGACCAGAAAACAGATACGCGTGCGTCGTTTTATTCGCTAGGAGAGCATTTTGTAGCGTTCTTTTGACATGCGCTTGACCTGACATCTCACGAAATGATTGTGGTCTATACACACGATAAAATGCTTGATACGTCAATGGTTTCCTCTCCTCTTCTTTTTAAATATGATAGCTCTATTATAGCATTGGCTGCTTTATTAATAAAACCGTGTCGTCACTTTTCACATAAAAAAAACGCATTCGCCTACAATAGACGAATGCGTTTGAATTGGCAATTTAATGCCGTGCACCTTTCTTCGACAGCCGCACATAAGCGTTACTCTTGTCGTTAGCTCAGATTAGGCAACCCCGCGGCACATGAATAACACCACTTAATGCTGCTTCCTTCCGGACCTGACATAGTTCATGGGTATCCATTGCGCAGGACCCAATCGTCAACACTACGTGCAAAAGGCAGACCAAACAATACGGACAGCCTCGAAAAAGGAATTCAGTCTCGCTAGAGCGGATTGCGAGTTACAGGACACCGCTACCTTCCCACCTAGCACGGCAATATCTAGTATACTTTCAGTTTTCATAAAATGCAACGAAATGCACAAATTATTTAAATTCTAAATGTAATTCCTCAACATAAAAAAAGATAATTTTAGAAAACCTTAAAAAAAATCCAGAAAAGTGTTGACGTGATATTCAATACATGATAAATTATTTCTTGTCGATAAGACATTGCAACAACATACTATGGAGGTATACCCAAGTCTGGCTGAAGGGATCGGTCTTGAAAACCGACAGGCGGGTAACACCGCGCGGGGGTTCGAATCCCTCTACCTCCTCCAGTTTTTAAATCCGACTACATGATGTAGCCGTTTTTTTTTGCCTAAAATTTGCAACTCATACTTCTAGATGCCACTTCCACTTAGGTTGTGGTATTTTTTTATTAGATATCTCACTCGACTAATATAGATTAGGGAGGATGTTTGAAAATGTTCACGAAAGTTTTGATATCCCGCGCTACTATTACATGGGTTTTTATGATCGCCTTATTTACAGCGGTCGGTAGTGAAATAAAAATTATGCCGTTTAATGATACAACGTTCCGCTTTGGATTAGGCAGTATCATATTCTTTTTATGTACTCTGCTTAAACCTACACCAATTATCTTAGCAGGGATTATTACAAGTTCAGTGACGACAATTTTCCGAGTCACTGTTAATTACAGCACGCAAGATATTTCAGTAATAGATAGTTTTTTTACCCATTTACCTGCAGCTATATTTTACTTTTTGTTTGCAATATGCCTGCATCAATTAAATATTCACCAATATCGTGAAAAACCGTTAAAGCTTGGGCTCCTAGTAGCCTTTAGCGAAGTCACGAGTAATCTAGGTGAACAGCTAGCGCGATTTCTTGTACAATCGTATAATTTTGTATTAGTACATGACTTTCTTATACTATTAGCTGTTGCCTTGCTACGAAGCTTTTTTGTGGTTGGTATCTATAGTTCCATTTTAATTGCTGAGCAAAAAAAACGTGTACAAGAAATGCTTAATGTTGGTTCTGATTTATATGTAGAAACTTTATATCTAAAAAAATCTATGAATCATATAGAAACTATTACGGCTAGTGGTTTTGATTTATATCAACAATTAAAAGTTCAAGGCTACCGGGCGGAAAGTTTACAAGCTCTACATATTGCCCAGGAAATTCATGAAGTAAAAAAAGATTCACAACGTATTTATGCGGGTATTTCAAAAATTGTAGGTGAAAAGAGCTTTGGCTCTATTCGATTGTCAGAATTATTACATTATATAGAGGACGGTAATCGTAAATATAGTGAAATGCTCGGAAAAGATATACAGTTTAAAATCAATTTTGATATTGATTTTCAAACAGAGGAGCATATTGCATTACTGGCTCTATTAAATAATTTAACAGCTAATGCCATTGAAGCAATAGAAGAACACGGCGTTATTGCTATTGCTATTCATCAGCAAGAAGATGATACTGTAATAACCGTATGCGATAACGGAAAGGGCATTTCACAAAATGAGCTCTCTATTATTTTCGAGCCTGGTTATACTACTAAGTATAATGTTGAAGGTGTAGCAGCAACTGGTATTGGACTCTCACATGTAGCCGCACTAATAGCAAAATTAAACGGGACTATCACCGTAGAATCAAATAACCAAAAAACGATGTTTAAAATTAGCATTCCTACGCAAACTATTCAAACGGGAGAGACTTAAATGAGGTATTTTATTGTAGATGATGATCGCGCAAGCCGGGTCATGCTAAAGCAAATTATTGAAGATAGTGGTTTAGGTACCGTCATTGGTGAAGCGCGCAATGGTGAAGACGCTATACCACAGATATTAATGACACAACCAGAGTTTGTGCTAATCGATTTACTTATGCCAAAGCTAGATGGTATTGCAACAGTAGAACATCTAATTCAAAATCGCTTTGAGGGACAATTTATCATGATTTCTCAGGTAGTGAATAAGGAAATGGTCGGTGAGGCGTATGAACAAGGTATTGATTTCTTTATTCATAAGCCAATTAACCGAATTGAGGTCGAAAACGTGTTACGTAAAACAACTGAACAATTTCGACTAAAAAACTCACTCTTGGTTATTCGCCAATCACTTACTAATATTGAAATAAGTGAACAAAAAAATCATAAAGCAACCTCACGTGATCATATTCAATCAATACTTAATGATATGGGCATTGTCGGTGAAATTGGTAGTGAGGATATAATTGCCATTATCGAGACTTTACTAGCACATCAACATAAGATTGCTCCACTGCCTCCATTAAAAGAGCTATATGAAGAAATAGCCGCTGTCACAAAAACGACTCCTGATGAAATATTGAAGGAAAGTAAGGCCATAGAACAGCGTGTACGTCGTACGATTTTAGCAGCGATGATAAATTTGGCCAATTTAGGTGTAGTTGATTACACAAACTCAGAATTTGAATATTATGCACCGCGATACTTTGATTTTAAAGAGATTCGGCAGCTCATGAAGCAAATTGAGGATCATGGTAATCGTAAAGCAAAGGTGAATATAAAGAAGTTTATTCAAGTGCTATATTCAGACATTTTAACAAAATTAAATTAATTTTATCGGATTTTGTCGGATTTTATAAGTCCTCCGTATTATTAAAGTAAGGCGTGTCCTAAAAATTTTAATATTAGGAGGAACGAAGATTTTGAAAAAGAAATTTAAGATCAGTTTAGCCACTCAAATTCTAATTGGTTTGACTTTAGGGATCATTGTTGGTGGTATTTTTTATGGAAACCCCAATATTGAAAAATATCTACAACCACTAGGGGATATCTTTCTACATCTGATTAAGATGATTGTTGTTCCAATTATTATTTCTACATTAATCGTTGGTGTTGCTGGGACAGGCGACATGAAACAGCTTGGGCGATTAGGCGGGAAGTCACTTATTTACTTTGAAGTTATTACAACAGTCGCAATTGTTGTCGGATTACTTTCGGCAAATCTGTTCCAACCAGGTGCTGGTATAAATATGAACGAACTTTCTCAAGGGGATATTTCGAAATACGTTTCGACAACTGAGGAAGTACAACATGAAGGACCTTTCGATATTATTGTAGGTATTGTACCAACCAATATTATCCAATCTATGGCTGAGGGCGATATGCTTGCGATTATCTTCTTCTCTGTCATCTTCGGTCTGGGTGTTGCTGCCGTCGGGGAACGAGGAAAGCCAGTTTTAGGATTCTTCCAAGGTGTAGCGGATGCTATGTTCTGGGTAACAAACCTTGTGATGAAATTCGCTCCAATTGGGGTATTTGGTTTAATTGGTGTAACCGTTTCCAAATATGGATTTGCTTCCCTAGTACCACTTGCCAAACTTGCTATACTTGTTTATGGAACAATGCTATTTTTCATCTTTGTCGTTCTTGGCATCGTCGCAAAAATCGCAGGTATCAGTATTTTCTATTTAATTAGAGTATTAAAAGATGAATTAATTTTAGCATTCTCAACAGCTAGTTCGGAAGCTGTATTACCACGAATTATGATGAAGATGGAGAAATTAGGCGCACCGAAAGATATCGTATCCTTTGTTATTCCAACAGGTTATTCCTTTAACTTAGATGGATCAACACTATACCAAGCGATTGCAGCGTTATTCATAGCACAAATGTATGGCATACAATTAAGTATTGGTGAACAAATTACATTAATGCTTGTATTAATGGTTACGTCTAAAGGGATTGCAGGTGTACCAGGCGTATCTTTCGTTGTACTTCTTGCAACATTAGGTACTGTTGGTATTCCACTTGAAGGCTTAGCATTTATCGCAGGTATCGACCGTATTCTTGATATGGGACGTACAGTTGTTAACGTAATCGGTAACTCACTAGCATCATTAGTAATGGCGAAATGGGAAGGCCGTTTTGATAAAGAAAAAATGAAAAATTACTTTAAAGAAAATGAAAATTTAGCATAGTCTAAATAAGAAAATCCTCACGATGTATTAATGCATCGTGAGGATTTTTTTATTTGGCTAACACTTTATCTAGATAGGCAATAATGGACTCTCTTCCATTTGAGTGTGCATCTTGTGCGCGCACCTCGTCCTTTTCAACTTTTGCCTCAGCAGCGGCAACAATACGCGCTGCATCCTCCTGTGGTACCACAAGGACACCATCTACATCCCCAACAATATAATCGCCCGACCGAACAGTTACCCCACCAATAGCAATAGGTACATTTATTTGACCGCCACCATTTTTATTGCCAGCTGCTACTGTTGTTCCAAGTGAAAACACAGGGAAATCTAGCTCTCGAATAGCGGCAATATCACGAATGACACCATCCACTACAAAGCCTTGCACACCAATACCTTTCGCTAACGAAATAACAAAGTCCCCTGCCACTGCGCGATTCGTATTACCCTTTGCATCAATCACTAAAATATCACCCTCATTCGCAGCTCGAATGGCTTCAAGCACGGCACCATTTTCGCCATCTGGTAATCGAACAGTTATTGCACGCCCGGCAATTTTAAAATGATCTGCTAATGGCTTAATGTCACTACGTAAATTCGTATGTCCTCCTGTTGCATCAGAGATCGCTGTCGTCGGTAAATGCTTAAAACTTACTTCCACTTTTGTCATGCATAACACCCCTATTATGAATTATGAAATTCTTACACAAATATTGTAAATAAAACATAACCACATTGACTAGTCTTTTTTATCCTCTACTACTTTATATTCGATAAATACGGCGGAAACAGATGGAAATAAATCATTTGTATATGTTACTGTTAGGAGTAAATGAAAACTAAAGAAAAAGAGGGTTATATGGATAGTCAAAAGTTATATGAACAACGCAATAAAATTATTGCTGCTTTTCTAGTCGCTGCCTTTATCGGTTTATTTAATGAAACAGCCCTTAATATGGCCTTTGCCCAACTCATTGTAGATTTTAAAACAGACGCTTCTACTATTCAGTGGCTAACAACTGGGTATTTATTAACTCTCGGTATATTAGTACCTTTATCAGGATTTTTTATGCAGCGTTTTACAACGAGGCATTTATTTATTGTGTCATTACTATTTACGATTATCGGTACTGTGGTTTCAGCAATATCGCCAACCTTTATATTATTACTTACTGGACGAATTATTCAGGCTATAGGAGCCGCCATTATTTTGCCTCTCATGATGCAGGTCGTACTCATGATTTATCCCATTAATCAACGTGGGGCTGCAATGGGAAAAATCGGCTTAGTTATCATTTTCGCCCCTGCTATTGGCCCAACCATTGCAGGTTTCGTCATGGAACATTTCTCATGGCATTATATTTTCTGGATGAGCCTACCATTCTTAATAATTTCGTTTGGGCTCGGCTTAAAATTTGTGCAAAATGTGAGTGAAGTACATCCCGTTAAATTTGATGTATTGTCAATCATCCTTTCAACAATTGGTTTTGGAGGAGTAGTCTACGGATTCAGTATTTCTGGTAAGCTTGGCACATTTATAACAGCTGAAGTAATGATTGCTATCGGCATCGGTGCACTAGGAATTATACTTTTCTGTGTACGTCAATTAAAAATGGAACAACCGATGTTAAATTTAAAAGTGTTTTCATTCCCTATGTACAATATTGGCATTTTGATGGTCATTCTCGTACATATGACTATCTTAGCTACGATGGTATTACTTCCTATTTATCTGCAAAATATCTTACTTCTTGCACCAATGATTGCTGGTCTTTCTCTACTTCCTGGGGGTGTTATCAATGCCTTCATGGCTGTCGCTTCAGGTCATATTTTTGATCGTTTTGGTCCTCGTATTATGGTGCCAGTCGGTTTATTACTGGAAATTGTTGCACTTTTCGCATTACGTACAATTGATGCAGAAACATCTGTCTACTTTATCGTAGTTTTTCATATCCTAATGTTTGTCGGTATTTCACTTGCAAGTATGCCTGCACAAACAAATGGCTTAAATCAACTACCACGTCATTTGTATCCAGATGGCACTGCATTTATGAATACATTACAGCAGGTTGCAGGCGCAATTGGTACAGCAGTATCTATTACAATTATGTCAATCAGTACAGCCAATTTTGTTAAAGTAAATGGAAAAACTGCTGATAATTCTTTTACTGGCTCGATTATTGGTGTACAGCATGCTCTAACTTTTGCATTGGTCCTCGCAACTATTGCGCTTGTTTTATCATTCTTTATGAAACATGTACAAGATGAAAAATAATAAGAAGCATGCGGCATCCTTGCCACATGCTTCTTTTAAATTAAATCTGTAAATTGTTTTGAACGTTCATCTAATGCCTCCGCAGCAGAAGCTATTTCAACAAAGTCACTAGAAGTCACCTTAATTTGGGCATTCGTTTGCTCAACTTTTTCAGCTATACGTGTAATACTTTCTGTGACCTGCCCAATTTCACGTACTATTCCCTCTACATTATCTTTCACTTCTGAGATGGACTGTTCCACCCTTACTGAAAGTTTTCTAACCTCTTTTGCTACAACATCAAAACCTCTTCCATATTCACCAGCTCTTGCAGCTTCAATAGCGGCATTCAATGCAAGTAAGTTTGTTTGAGAAGCAATGTCCTGTATAGTTTTGACGATACCTTTAATCGATTCAGCCTGATTTTGCAACTGGGCAAGATTTCTCACATTCTCCCCAGATTCTTTTGAAACTTGTTGAATTGTTACTAGCAAACCCTCACTATTTTTTATACCTGCCTCTGAACGGCTATAGAGCTGGGCAGACATTTGCTTTAAGTTGTCTGCTACATTGATAATTGTATTTTGACGGTCTGTAATATTCGTTGCAATTTTTGATACGCCAATTACTTTTCTTGAATCATTCCCAAACACCGGCATGTATGTAGCCTCAAGCCAAATACTATTTCCTTGGGCATCCATTCGTTTAATTTTATCCTGAAAGCTTTTTCCTTCTGCTAAATTGCGCCAAAAACTTTCATAATCAGGGCTAGTTACAAATTCAGGAAAACATAATACTTTATGATTCTTTCCAATCATTTCATTCACTGTATAGCCCATCGTTTTCGCAAAAAGCTCGTTCACATAGGCAACTTTCCGATTCATATCAAAGCGGATAATGGCTACATTGCGTTCAATTGCCTGAACCACTAAATCATCTGTTACTAGTGTGTCTATCTTTTGCATAAAATACACCCCAATCACTCCATTTTAAACTGAATAGCTCTTCCACTACTATTTTTCAAAAGTTATTATTTCCATTATAATCTAATTAAGTGTGCACCTTGCATAACGAGCGTGTTTAATTATTTTTTCACAAATCAGAACCACCAGTATAACTGGTGGTTTGCTCTGCGCGTGAAACGCTGGGGTACTGGCCCATGTCTAAAGACATTCTGAAAGGTCCGCCAACCGCACTCCGTTTCCACACAAACCGCTAAAGCGGCTTACTTATTTTTTCTTTCTCTTGATTTCTTCTCCTGTGAACGGGTCAATGAATTCTTTCATTGTCATCTGATCATGTAGGATATCTTCTTGTAATTGGTTCTTGATATACTCTTGAATCATTTTTCGATTTCGACCGACTATATCCACATAATATCCTCTACACCAAAATTGTCGATTTCCATATCGATACTTTAAATTGGCATGTCGGTCGAAAATCATTAAGCTACTCTTCCCTTTTATATAGCCCATGAACGAAGATACACTTAGTTTCGGCGGTATACTCACCAACATATGTATATGATCTGGACATGCTGTTGCTTCAATAATTTCTACACCTTTTCTTTCACACAACTGACGTAGAATTCTTCCTACATCCGCCTTGATTTGACCATAAATAACTTGTCTTCTATATTTCGGTGCGAAGACGATGTGATACTTACAATTCCATGTTGTATGTGCTAAACTTTTATTATCCATTTTTGGAGGCTCCTTTCGTACGAAGTCGGTTGACCAGACCTGACTTTATTGTACGATTGGAGTTTTTTTATTGTCCATAGCTAAAAGCTTTCCGGAACCCCCTGCACAGCAGGGGGTTTTCAAAGCATACAAAAAAACATGGGCAATATTTGCCCATGTCTATTTAATGATTTCTAAAACTTCTTCTGGTGTCGTTGCTACACGAATTAATGATTTTTGTTCTGTACGGATAAAGCCTTCCTCTAACATTCTAGTAAAATGTTGCAGAAGTGCATCATAAAAACCATTCACATTATATAAAATAACTGGTTTTTCATGTAAACCTATTTGCGCCCATGTAAACACTTCAAAATATTCGTCCATCGTACCGCCTCCACCTGGTAGGGCTATAAAGGCATCTGCTAACTCTACCATTTTGGCTTTTCGCACATGCATCGACTCAACAAAATGAATTTCTGTTAGCGAGGCATGTGCTAATTCCCGCTTTTGTAAATGTGTTGGCATTACACCAATCACTTCCCCACCTGCTGTTAACACTGCATCTGCCACTTTTCCCATTAATCCTGTTTTTGAACCCCCGTACACAACGCCATGTCCATTTTCTGCCAAAACCATACCTAACTCTGTTGCCTTCTCAGCATAAATTGGGTTTATGCCTAATCCAGAGCCGCAATACACTGCTATTCTCATAATAAGTCCTCCTACTGCAAAAGACGTGATAACAATAAGCTTCATATTGTCTCACGTCTTTTGTCATTTATTTTCTTAAACAACTACTTATTCTTACTAGGCTATTATTAGTTATAAACTATGAGAGACTCCTATTTACGTAAATGGCTTGTTTGTTTTAGCATATGACTGATGCGACTCACAATTGATTCAATTGCGTCAGGATTTTTCATTAAATCATAATCATTAATATCTAAACGAAGCACTGGGCATGAATTAAAATTATTAATCCAATTCTCATAACGGTCATGCATCTCAATCCAATAATCATTCGGTGTTTGTTGCTCCATTGCACGACCACGCTCTTGTATGCGTCCTATGACATCATCAATCGGTCCCTCTAAATAGACAAGTAAATCTGGGTGTGGGAAGTACGGAGTCATCACCATCGCGTCGAACAAACTTGTATAAGTCTTATAATCGGTCGGGTTCATCGTTCCTTTATCGAAGTGCATCTTTGCAAAAATCCCTGTATCTTCATAGATAGAGCGATCTTGAATAAAACCACCACCGTATTCAAAAATACGTTTTTGTTCCTTAAAGCGTTCAGCAAGGAAGTACACCTGAAGATGGAAGCTCCATTTTTCAAAGTCCTCATAAAATTTATCTAAATACGGATTTGTATCCACTTTTTCAAATGACGTACGGAAATTTAATGCCTCTGCCAGCGCCTTCGTCATTGTTGATTTTCCAACGCCAACTGTACCGGCGATTGTTATTACCGTATGTGGTGGAATATCGTATTTTTCTCTCAAATTCATTGTTGCAAGCTCCTTTGTTGTAACGTATCCTTTATTATTTTTAGAATATATTGTAAATCACTTGGTTTTTTTACGAAGTCTAGCTGATCACCGTTAAAGCGAATAACAGGAATTTGTGGATGCATCTTTTCAAAATGCTCAATAAAAGAATGATAATCTGCTACGAGTTGCTCCATATATTCACGCGAAATCATTTTTTCAAATTCGCGACCACGCTGGGCAATTCGTTTCATTAATGTATCCACACTCGCATATAAATAAACAACTACGTTCGGAACAGGCATGTCCTTCGTCAAAATTTGATAGATTTCTTCGTATTTATCATACTCAGTAGGTGCCAACGTACGCTTAGCAAAAATTAGATTTTTAAAAATATGGTAGTCTGCCACAACAGGGGTTTCATCTGCTAAGCGGAATTTTTTTATATCTGTTAATTGTTTATAACGGTTACATAGGAAGAACATTTCCGTCTGGAAGCTCCATTCCTCAATGTCCTCATAAAACTTATTTAAAAAGGGATTTTCGTCTACTATTTCTTTTAATAGATGGTAATTAAATGTCGCCGCAATCTCTTTTGATAAAGAGGTTTTACCAACACCAATCGGACCTTCTACCGTAACAAATGGTACAGTCACTAGAAGCTCCTCCTTTACATTCTATGAATAAAGTTAAAATTAATCAGTGCTTTTCATTGTATCATAGTGAGAAAGTGAAAAACAGAATCAATGCATTCTAAAAAAAAATGACCATAAAAAGAGACCCACCGAAGTGGGTCGTATATTAGCTATAATTTTACTCGTTGTAAACGTAAAGCATTTAAGACAACTGATACTGAACTAAAAGCCATTGCCGCTCCAGCAACCCAAGGTGCCAGTAGTCCCATTGCGGCAATTGGGATACCTAGCGTATTGTAAGCAAATGCCCAGAATAAGTTTTGTTTAATATTGCGCATTGTCTTACGACTCATAATGATTGCATCAGCAATACTGTTTAGGTCACCACGGATAAGTGTAATATCCGCAGCTTCCATCGCTACATCTGTACCTGTACCAATTGCCATGCCAATATTGGCTGTCACAAGTGCTGGCGCATCATTAATACCGTCACCCACCATCGCCACTTTTTTACCTGCGGCTTGTAGTTTTTTCACTTCATCTGCTTTACCTTCAGGAAGCACTTCCGCAATAACATCATCGACGCCAACTTCTGCACCGATTGCTGTTGCAGTACGTTCGTTGTCACCCGTCATCATAATGACCGTGATACCCATGTCTTGTAAACGACGAACAGCTTCTTTCGACGTATCTTTAACAGTATCTGCAACTGCTACTAGACCTGCATAGTGTCCATTAATGGCCGCTAGCATTGCTGTTTTACCGTTCTCTTCTAATGTTTCCATTGCTGGCAGTATTTCTTCTATATCTATACCATATTGTTTCATTAATTTACGTGTTCCAATAACAACTCCTTGACCTGATACAGTCGCCTGCACGCCATAGCCGGGAATTGCTTCGAAAAATTGTACATCTCCAAGCGTAATGCCTCGCTCTACAATCCCATGTACAATCGCTTCTGCCAATGGATGCTCAGACTGCTTCTCTGCTGCCCCAATCAGTGATAAGAATTGCTCTTCGTCTTGTTTTGTAGCTACTAAGACATCAGTTAGTACTGGTTTACCATGTGTCACTGTACCTGTTTTATCGACTACAACCATATCGATGCTTTGTGTTTGCTCTAAGTGCTCGCCACCTTTAAATAAAATGCCAAATTCAGCTGCACGACCTGATCCTGCCATAATAGATGTAGGTGTAGCTAAGCCGAGCGCACATGGACAAGCGATAACCAGTACTGCGATTAATACTTCAAGTGCAGGTGTAACTTCACCTGGCTGAACCCAGATAATCCAAATTAGAAAGGTAATGATGGCGATCCCGACAACGATAGGTACAAATACGCCTGATATTTGGTCTGCCAAACGTTGAATTGGCGCTTTTGACCCCTGCGCATCTTCTACAACTTTAATAATTTGTGCAAGTGCTGTATCACGGCCAACCTTTGTTGCTGACATTTTTATGAAGCCATTTTTATTAATTGTTGAGCCGAATAATAGATCACCTTGCTTTTTATCAACAGGTAAACTTTCCCCTGTTAACATGGATTCATCGACGGCCGTTGTTCCCTCTAATACTTCACCATCTACTGGGATCTTTTCACCTGGTTTAACTAAGATAATGTCACCAATTACCACTTCTTCTAACGATACTTCTTTTTCAACCCCGTCTCGTACGACTATAGCCGTTTTTGCTTGAAGACCCATTAACTTTTTAATAGCCTCCGATGAACGACCTTTTGCTTTTGCCTCAAATAATTTACCTAATAAAATTAATGTAATGAGTACGGCGCTTGTTTCAAAATATAAGTGTGGGCCATGATGCGAACCTGCTGTAACAATTGCTTGATAGACACTGTAGAAATAGGCTGCAGATGTTCCCATTACTACAAGTACGTCCATATTGGCGCTACCATTACGTAAAGCTTTATATGCACCAACATAAAATTGTTTCCCTATAATAAATTGAACAGGCGTTGCTAGCACCAGCTGCACCCACGGATTCATTAGCAATTCGGGGACATATAAAAATGAAGTAAACGAAAAATGCCCAACCATCGTCCAAAGTAATGGTAGAGATAGAATGGCCGATAAAATAAATTTGTTTTGTTGCTGCTTAATGGCTTTTTCGCGATGATTTACTGTTTCTTGCTCATCTGCTTTTTGATGTGCTTCGTACCCTAATTTCTCTACTTTCGCGATAATATCGGTAACTGCAACTTCAGATGGATTAAATTCAACTGTTGCTTTTTCAAGTGCTAAATTTACAGTTGCAAATGACACACCTTCAATCTTATTTAATCCTTTTTCTATACGTATTGCACAGGCTGCACACGTCATCCCTGTTATATCTAATTCTGTTTTTTGTTTTACGACACCATAACCAAGCGCTTCAATCTTCTTTTCAAAATCTGCCTCAGTTAGTTTGGTTGCATTATATTTAATGGATGATTTTTCAAGTGCTAAATTTACAGTTGCGTGCTCAACACCGTCCATTTTATTTAAACCTTTTTCTATACGCGTTGCACAGGCTGCACATGTCATCCCTGTAATTTGTAGATTGGCTTCTTTCAACTCTGAGCTCATTTTACTTTCCACCTCTCTTTTATACCAATAGGGGGTATATAAAATATAAAATAAGAGAGTGCTACGTGAGCACTCCTTTTATGTTATTCTACCTCGTAGCCTTGATCGTCAATTGTTTCTTTAATTTGTTCAAGCGATACTTGTGCTTCGTTAAAAGCTACATCAACTAAACCATCTGCTAGGTTTACATTTACTTGTTCTACGCCATTTAGCGCCCCAACACTTTTTTCCACTGAACTTACACAATGACCACATGACATACCTTGCACATTTAATGTTACGTTTTGCATAAAAAATCTCTCCTTTAAATTAGAATATGACAGTGGGCTATTTATTCATCAAAAAAGGCTTCATTCCCCCTGTGTGTTCAAAGCTGTATCATCTATAAATTCTTTTACTTTTTCATTAATTTTTGAATCGTCACTAGTAATTCATCTAAGACTGCTTCATCACCCTCTGACAGGCGATCTACAACACAACCTTTTAAATGACCTTCTAATAAGATCTTCGCTACGCTGTTTAAAGCCGATTGTGTAGCCGATAGTTGCGTAATAATATCATCACAGTAAACGTCTTTTTCAATCATGCCCTTAATGCCTCGTATTTGACCCTCGATTCGATTCAAACGAGTAGTTAAATCTTTTTTAACACGTTCAGGGTGATGACTTTTTCGACACGACGCCCCTTCCTCCGTATGACAAGCATCTTCTTTCACTGTGTCTTCCATCATATCCACCTCCTATTCCATAATCATCATACTATACCCAAGAAGGGTATGTAAAGTAAAAGATTTTCATAAACTAAGTACTCCGTTAATGGTGATGATGCGATTCTTCATTTTTTATCTTACATAAAATTGAATTATCGTGTTTATGTGCTGCTGTTTCTAACTGTATCGTTACATGTTTTATTCCCTTATGCTCAAGATTGTGTTCAATTTCACGTAATATATTCTCACTGTCAGCAATTTTTAGCTGTTCATCAACAACTGCATGGCAGGAAAGCGCATTTGTTCCACTCGTAATTGTCCATATATGTAAATCATGGATACTTTGGACTCCTCTAGTATGCTCAATTGTTTGAATAATATCCTGCACATCAACATTTGAAGGCGTTCCTTCCATTAGAACGTGGATAGCAGCCTTTGTTACATAATAGCCGCTTCTTAGTACTAGTAATGCGACAATTACACTCGCCAGTGGATCAGCCCAACCCCAACCAAAAAACATAATCAATAATGCGGCTATAATTGCTCCTACAGAACCAAGCATATCACTTAGTACATGTAAAAAGGCTCCACGCATATTTAAATTATCCTCTGTATCACCACCGCGCATCATAATCCATGCGACCAATATATTTATCGCTAAGCCAATAACACTTATAATAAGCATGCCTGTAGTCGCCACTTCAGGTGGATTCGCGAAACGTTCAATTGCTTCATAAAAAATAAATAAAGCAATCAAAATTAATGTTACACCATTTAACACTGCAGCTAAAATTTCAAAGCGTTTGTAACCGTATGTTTTACTATAGCTTGCTGCTTTTTCACCAAACATAAAAGCAAGGAGAGCGATCGCTAACGAGATAGAATCACTCAACATATGTCCAGCATCCGATAAGAGTGCCAAACTATTTGTTAAATAACCACCAATAGCTTCAACAACCATATAACTCGTTATAATGATAAATGATATTAATAACACTTTTTTATTCGCGCCATGTGTATGATCATGGCCATGATCGTGATGATGCCCCATGCCTATCCCTCCATTTTTTACTTTCGTCTTTTTTGCTATAAATCACTCTGTTAATAAAAAATATCTAGTTGTGCGTAGCATGTTCAATTGCTTGTTTCAATAAATTCATAATGTGATCATCGTCTTTTGAGTAATATAATGAAGTACCCTCTCTTCTAAATTTCACTAATCTTAAATTTTTCAAAAAGCGTAATTGGTGCGACACCGTTGATTGGCTTAAATCTAAGATTTCAGCTATGTCGTTCACTGAATGTTCATCTGAACATAATAAGTTTAAGATACGTATTCTTGTCGGATCACTTAAGGCTTTAAACGTTTGAGACACAACAAAAAGTGTTTCTTCGTCTAACTGTTGTTCCTTCTCAAATTGTACTTCTGCATTACTCTTTTTAATTTCATCAGTCATTTATAATGGACCCCCAATAAATTATATTTGTATATGAGCATGTGTTCATATACAAATATAAATGGTTCTATAAGGAATGTCAATTACAAAAGAAATAAATGGCAAACAACTTAGTGGCTATCCCAAAAGTCCTTTAAACAATAAATATCATCTTGCTATATGGTAAAAATTCACTTCGCTTTCCCGTAAGAGTTTATGCCTTTATATCAAAAAAAGCATGCCATGAGTATCTCGCATACTATTTTTACTTTTGGGATTGCCTATTTTTTATTCCATTTGATAATAAAATTAACCGCATGATACACTACTCTTAAGGAGAGATACTAGTGGATATTTTTGAAACAGATCGTACTTTTATGCATAGTGCCTTAGAAGAAGCAAAAAAAGCGGCTATACTTGGCGAAGTTCCAATAGGGGCTGTACTTGTTTTCGATGGGGAGATTATTGCACGTGCCCATAATTTGCGTGAAACAACACAAAATGCGACAACACACGCCGAATTAATGGTGATTCAAGAAGCATGTGAAAAAATCGGTAGCTGGCGTCTAGAAAATACAACACTCTACGTTACACTTGAGCCTTGCCCTATGTGTGCAGGGGCTATTTTACAGTCCCGGGTGCCCCGTGTTGTTTATGGTGCAAGAGATATGAAAGCAGGTTGCGTAGATTCACTCTACCGTCTATTAAATGATGCGCGCTTTAACCATGAATGTGACGTGACAGAAGGTATTTTGGCTGAGGAATGTGGGCAAATTTTAACCGATTTTTTCCAAACATTACGTGAACGTAAAAAAGCTGAGAAAAAGGCACGGAAATTAGCCGAACAACTTAGAGAACAATAAATAACAAAACCAGACATTCCGAAGTCGCAACCTGTTCCTACGTGAAAACGAAACGACAGGAGCAAAAAGAGTGTCTGGCTGTTTTTTGTATCCAAACTAAATCTTTTTCATTACTTCCATACATAATGTTAACTCCAGTAGTATTCACAGTATGTCAGTAACTAATTAACCCTCGAAAATCTGCTTGAATTCTTTTCCTTTTTGGACATATATGTCAATTGATAATTGGATTAACTCAAAGTCTTTATCTTGTAAAGTGCGAACAATCTTACCTGGTGAGCCAACAACTAATGAACGTGGAGGAATTTTTGTACCTTGTGTAATAAGTGTATTTGCGCCAATAATACATTCTTCTCCAATTTCAGCATAATCTAAAATAACTGACCCCATGCCGACAATCGTACGACGACCTATTTTACAGCCATGTAAGACTACCTGGTGGCCAACCGTTACGTCATCTTCTACAATAACAGGCGCCCCTTCGAATAAATGAATCGTTGCATTATCCTGAATACTACAGCGTTTTCCAATGCTGATAGTATCTTCATCTCCACGTAATACTGCATTAAACCAAATAGAGGATTCTTCATCTATTAATACATCCCCAATGATATATGTGCCTGGAGCCTGAAAGACAGATTCGTGTACAACTGGTTTCTTAGTAGCATATGTGATCTCCATAAAATTCACCCTTCCATTCGTCTGATTATTTTGTTAAATTTAATATAACACATTTTAAACGGGAGGTGTATTTATTGAATCAATTATGTTCTGTTTTAAAGATTCAATATCCAATTATCCAAGGCGGAATGGGAAATATCAGCAGTCCTGCACTTGTAGCCGCTGTGTCAAATGCAGGAGGATTAGGGACGATAGGCTGTGGGACGATGTCAACAGCAGAAGTAGAGGAGCGCATAGTAGCGACAAAAAGATTGACGGAAAAACCATTTGCTATTAATGTTCCAATTAATGTTAATCCTCATACGAAAGAATTATTACAAATGGCTATAACACTTGAAGTACCGGTCGTTTCTTTATCAGCAGGGAATCCGGAACCATTTATCGAGAAGTTACATGCCCATAATATTTGTGTAATTGTGGTTGTAGCAGCTGTCAAACATGCTATCAAAGCCGTACAAGGTGGTGCTGATGTGCTTGTTGTAGAAGGTTATGAGGCTGCAGGAATTAATTCAAATCTAGAACTGACAACATTTACGCTAGTTCCGCAGGTGGTTGATGCCGTTTCAATTCCCGTTGTGGCAGCGGGTGGTATCGGTGATGGGCGAGGATTGGCAGCTGCATTCATGCTTGGGGCAGCGGGTGTACAAATGGGAACACGTTTTATTGCTACGCAGGAAATGCCTGTCCATATGACGTATAAACAAAGACTGCTCGATGCGACTGATGTGGAAACGGTTATTCTTGGCCGATCAGTTGGACAAGTACGTCGTGTATTAAAATCGCCTTTCACATCTTCACTTCTGGCAGACGAAGCAAAAGGTATAACACTTGCTGATTATCTAGAACGTACATCTGAAACGTATCATATGAAGGGCGCTATTGAAGGAAATGAACAGG
Organism: Lysinibacillus sp. NPDC048646; assembly: GCF_050272295.1. Lineage (NCBI taxonomy): Bacteria > Bacillati > Bacillota > Bacilli > Caryophanales > Bacillaceae > Lysinibacillus > Lysinibacillus sp. NPDC048646. The sequence continues at coordinate 30,952 of NZ_JBNNLZ010000030.1, read as the reverse complement.
GTGGTTTTATGAATAGTGGGCAAATTGCCGGGGCGATTCAAGACCTACCGACTGTTGCCACACTTATCAACAATATGATGACCGATACACAGCAATGTTTAAATCATGCATTGCTCAATAATTTTCAGTCTCAATAGAAGAAAGGACCTAAACGACCATGATTGACTTAAAACAAGCTATTAACGGGACGGTTGAACCACCAGCATGTGATCAAACGCTATGTATTAGAGTAATCTCAGCTACTGCCGGAGATGCGATTTGTTCATGGGAGATTGACGAAAGGTTTTTAAACGGTCATCAAGTCGTAATGGGTGGATATATTACTTCTGCGGCTGACATTACAATGGCGTATTCGATGGCTTCTGTACTAGAAGAAAATCAGGTTTTTTCATCCATCAATTTACAAACAACATTTTTACGACCTCTTCACGTAGGTAATGCCATTGTTGAGTCAACGATTGTAAAAAAGGGACGGAAAACTTGTTATGTGGAGGCAACAATATCGCAAAATGAACAGTATGTCGCTAAAGTAACGTCTTCTATAATGGTTCTATAAAATCAAAAGAGCTCTCCTTTGTATGAGGTGGGCTCTTTTGATTTTTTTAATTATCAGCATGAAAAATTTCTTCAAAGAAACGATATGATGGTGCTTCTAGTAATTTATAGTACTGTTGGAACAGTAAGGCGGCGTGGTTTCCACTCCACATAGGCGGTAATAATTCTTGTGGAAGTCCTGGATCGAAAAATAAAAATTTGCGATATTCATGAACAAGATTTGTACGCTCTACAAAACACTCAGCATCTGACATTTCTTCATTAGAGATGGCGCTTTGATGCACAATATATTGCTTGCTATATTGATTCATAAATTCCTCATAACGCCCTTCAATTTCTGTCAATGACCAGCTTTTTTCAATAAGTGCCTCGTGATTATGCGGCCCGATATATTCGGCTGAAAAGAAATCTACATAATCGGCAATATCATATTTTTGAATAAGTAATTTAACTTCTTCTTCTAAGTTATTGGGCGATATCCAGCAGCCATTTGAAAAAGAACCAAATCCGCTCCATAAGAGTTCTTTACGTAATTCGTCTCGAATCTGACGTTTGTCTTCTGGGATGGTATACATCAGAAGTCGCCATTTTTGATCCCATTTGTTGGGTTTCAGCTTGAAAATACGATTGGCCGCTTCTTCCATGCGTTTTTTACCGCGTCTTGTTAAAAAATAATAACTACGGTTCCCTTGTCTTTCAGATTGTAACCACCCTTGTTTGACCATTCTAGATACGGATACACGCACATTTTGCTCTGTATGGCCAAATTCCTTCAATAAACGAATTAAGCTACCAATCCAAATTTTTGAACCGTAGCGCATAATATAATCGCCATAGAGCGTAAAAATCATTGACTGTGTATTGGCGCCCATTTTATCCCCCAACTTTCTTACTTATTTCCCTTGAAATACAGGTTGACGTTTTTCACTGAATGCCTGTAATGCTTCAAGGCGATCCTCTGTCGGAATAACTAACTCATATGCCTTCGATTCGATGGCAAGACCTGTTTGTAAATCGGTGTTCATCCCTTGTGAGATGGCGTACTTTGCTTGGCGAACGGCTACAGGACCATTTTGCATAATACGTGCTGCAAGTGCCTCGCATTCAGTTATTAACACTTCCCGTTGTACCGTTTTTAAAATGATACCTAGTTTCACAGCTTCTGTAGCTGTAATTTTCGACGCTGTTAAAATCATTTCTTTTGCCTTCATTTCGCCTACTAGACGCGGCAATCGTTGCGTGCCGCCTGCTCCAGGAATAATAGCCCAACTCGTTTCAGTTAACCCTAGTAATGCTTCTTCAACAGCAATTGCAAAATCACAGGCTAAGAGCCACTCAAAGCCACCACCTAATGCATGTCCATTAACCGCCGCAATAGTAGGTTGCGGTAAATTTGCAATACTATTGAACACGTCTCGAATTGCTCTTACATTCCGGCGTACTTCTTGGGATGTTAATGTTTTCCGTTCTTTTAAATCTGCACCTGCACTAAATGCCTTTTCGCCTGCACCTGTAAAAATGACAGCACGGATGTTGTCAGCTATATGTAATTCATCCACAACTTGTTGTAATTGAGCTAACGTTGTATAGTTGAAACAATTTAACGTCTCTGGTCGAATTATTGTTATATAAGCAATATAATTGTTTATTTTAAATGAAATTGTATCCATATGCAAACCCCTCTTTTTTATTATTTCGATTTCAGTAAAAACCGGCACATTAAATGTGCCGGCTCCTCTCTATGATTCCATATTTTCTATAATTGTTGCAATTCCTTGACCAACACCGATACACATAGAAGCAAGTCCATATTGTACGTTTTGTTTCTTCATTTCGTAGAGTAATGTTGTTAAAATACGAGCACCACTTGCTCCAAGAGGATGCCCAAATGCAATCGCACCACCATTAACATTTACTTTTGTTGAATCTAGGTCTAGTTGTTTAATAGATTCCAATGCTTGAGATGCAAATGCTTCGTTTAATTCAAATAAGCCGACATCACTTGTTGTTAATCCAGCACGTTGTAATGCTTTTTGTGACGAATAGATTGGTCCTAAACCCATGACAGCAGGCTCTAATCCTGCAACAGCACCCGTTACATAACGTGCTAATGGTGTTACGCCAAGTTCTTGTGCTTTTTCGGCACTCATTAGTAATAGTGCCGATGCTCCGTCATTTACTCCAGAGGCATTCCCAGCAGTGACAGTACCGTTATCAAAAATAGGTCGTAGTTTAGCAAGTGCCTCTAATGTTGTATCTGGACGGGGATGTTCATCTGTATCAACGATGATTTCATTCCCTTTTTTATCTTTAATACGTACGGGTACGATTTCTTCAGCGAAACGATTTGCTGCCATCGCTTTTTTCGCACGTTGTTGGCTTTCAAAGGCAAACGTATCTTGTTCCTCACGACTAATATTATAACGTTGTGCTACGTTTTCTGCAGTTTGGGGCATCGTATCTGCACCGTACATCTTTTGTAATGCAGGATTTGTAAAACGCCAGCCAATGGTTGTATCAAATAGCTTTTGGTCGCCACGCGGATAGTCCACTTCAGTTTTCCCCATGACAAACGGTGCTCGCGTCATACTTTCTGTACCACCCGCAATGAAAATATTACCTTCGCCGCTTTTGATGGCACGTGCTGCGAAGTGCACAGCATCCATTCCTGAACCACATAATCGGTTAATCGTTGTTCCACCAACCTCAATTGGTAGCTCTGCAAGTAACGCTGCCATACGTGCAACATTTCGGTTGTCTTCACCGGCTTGGTTGGCATTTCCGAAAATAACATCTTCAATTTGTTCAGCTGGCACTTTTGGATTTCGTTCCACGAGTGCTTTAATCACAACAGCGGCTAGGTCGTCAGGACGAACCGATTTTAATGCGCCTTTATAACGCCCAATCGGTGTACGTACAGCATCTACAATAACTACTTCAATCATTTTTTTTCACCTCATTTTGCTCGGTATAGTCATAAACACCTTTTCCACTCTTACGGCCTAAACGTCCAGCTTGTACATATTGTTCAAGTAGTGGTGCTGGACGGTATTTTTCGCCGAGCTTTTCATGTAAATAACGCAAATTATTCAGGCGTGCATCAAGACCGACTAAATCTACCAGTTCAAATGGGCCCATCGGATAATTTAAGCCGAGTTTAATCGCTTTATCAATATCTTCGGGTGTACCTAAACCTTCTTGTAACATATAAAATGCTTCGTTACCAACGAGTGCACTAATACGGCTTGTAACGAAACCTGGGAACTCGTTAATGACAACGGTTTGTTTGCCCATTTGCTCCGCGATTTCACGAATTGATTGTGCCGTCTCATCGCTTGTTTCAAGACCTCTAATAATCTCGACTAACTCCATTTTATGTACGGGATTGAAGAAGTGCATCGCGATTGTTTGTTCGGGTCGTTTCGCATATGAAGCAATTTCTGTGGGGCTCATTGTTGAGGTATTTGTTGCAAATAAACAGTGTGGGGATGCAAACTGTTCCATCTGTTCAAACACAGCTCTTTTAATGTCCTGCTTCTCTGGTACAGCTTCAATGATTAGATCTGCATTTTTTGCGACAGTCGCTAAGTCTGTCACGTAAGCAAGACGTAATATAGCTTCTTGTGCTTGTTGCGTTGTTAATTTTCCGCGTATAACAGATTTTTCAAAAATAGCTGTAATTTCTCTTTGAGCATTTTCTAACGCTTGTTCGTTAATGTCGATAATAGCTGTTTCAAAACCACCGACAGCGCTTACGTAAGCAATTCCGCGACCCATAACGCCTGATCCGATGACAATAACTTTTTTCATGAAAGCTCCTCCTTGTTGTGAAAACCATATACGAAGAGTGGGGATACCTCATCGCATATGGTTATTGTGGTGGTTAGACGCCCATTGGGTTTAGTGGGCGGCTACCATAATATGAAATGATGCTTTTGGTCTCTGTATATAAATCTAATGTTTCGATACATAACTCACGACCGAAACCAGATTGCTTATAACCACCAAATGGTGTACCTGGCATAGCAGAGAATGGACAGTTAACCATAACAATGCCTGCTTGGATTTGATTTGCAACACGAGTAGCACGTGCACCGTCTTTTGACCAAACAGCAGAACCTAAACCAAACTCAGAATCATTTGCAAAGTGAATCGCTTCTTTTTCATCGCTAAATGGCATCACGACTACTACTGGACCGAAGATTTCTTCACGTACAACTTTCATGGAATGATTCACGTCTGCAATAACAGTTGGTTCATACCAAAAACCATTTTCAAATCCTTCTACTGTTGCGATTTTTCCACCTGCTAAAATTGTCGCACCTTCTTCAATGGCAGATTGTACATAGCCATCAATGACGTTTAATTGATCTAAGTCGATAATTGCGCCCATATGCGTGCCCTTATCGAATGGATCACCTAGTTTAATTGCTTTTGTTTTTGCAACAAACTTTTCTAAAAACTCATCGTAAATATCTTTGTGGACGTATAAGCGTGAACGGGCTTCACATGATTGACCTGAGTTATAGAAAATACCATATAGTGAACCGTCAACTGCAGCATCGATATCTGCATCTTCGAACACGAGGTTTGGTGATTTCCCACCTAGCTCTAATGTGACGCGTTTTAATGTTTGGGATGCTTTTTCCATAATGCCTTTGCCGACTGGTGTAGAACCTGTGAATGCTACTTTGTCGACTTGTTTATGTTCCACCAAGTAATTACCTACATCTTTGCCTGAACCAGGTACGATGTTTACAACACCCGCTGGCACACCTGCTTCTAAGCAAATCTCACCTAGAATAATGGCAGTTAATGGTGTTAAAGAAGCTGGTTTGACAATAACGGAACAACCAACGGCAATGGCCGGGGCAATTTTCCAAGCCGTCATCATGAGTGGATAGTTCCAAGGAACAATTTGTGCGCATACACCAACTGGCTCTTTTTCTGTGTAGTTGTGGAATTGACCTGGCATATTGTTCACTGTACCGCGGTGACCAACAATTGCTCCTGCATAAAACTCAAAATCTTCAATTGCTTGGTTTACTTGGCCTTGTGCGGTAACAAGTGATTTACCCGTATCAAGCATTTCTAGTTCTACAATTTCATTGAAGCGTGAACGCATGATAGCAGCAATTTTGTTGAGCACTTGTGCGCGACGATTTACAGGATATTGCTTCCACTTCCCATGGTCAAATGATGCGCGCGCTGCTTGCACTGCACGTTCTGCATCTTCTTGGGATGCTTTGGCTACAGTTGCTACAACTTCACCTGTCGCAGGATTAACTGTTTGGAATTTCCCACCGTTACTGCTCTCCACCTTTTCACCATTAATAATTAAATGGTAAAAATCACGCTTCACTGATACTTGCTCTTGTACTTGTTGTGTCATTGTCATTCGCTCCTTCTTATTGTCCGCTAAATTGGGGCTGTCTTTTTTCCGTAAATGCTTTCATACCTTCTTGATGATCATCTGTAGCGCCAGCAATACTTTGGCTTTGTGCTTCATACGTAAGGAAGTCTTCAAACTTTAGGTGTTGTGCTGCCTTCATATTACGTTTAATTAAGCCAATTGCTTTAGTCGGTAGCTGTCCAATCTGTTGGGCAAATGTCTGGACTTCATCTTCAAATGTGTCATTGCTGTAGATAGCGGTTGCTAATCCTAATTGTTTGGCTTCATCTGGCTTAATTCGTTGCCCGAGTATAGAAATTTCAAGTGCTTTGGCGTCGCCTACTAATCGTTTTAAGTAGTATAAATTCCCTGAATCTGGTATGAGACCTACATGGATGAAGGCATTCATAAAGAAGGAATTTTCCGCCATTAAACGAAAATCTGCGGCAAGTGCTAGACTAAAGCCAGCACCTGCTGCGGCACCTTTCACAGCTGCGATAATCGGTTTTTCACAGCTATGTATTTGTTGCACCATTGGGCCATAGTAATCTGTTAAAATATCACCAAGTTTCATATCTTCGTCGATAACTGACAAGTCTTGACCTGAACAAAATGCACGCCCCTCACCACGTAACACAATGCAACGTACGTTAGTGTCTGTAGAGGCTTGCTTAACAGCCGTTCGAATTTCATGATTCATTTGTGCCGTAAATGCATTTAATGTATCAGGACGATTTAACGAAATATACGCCACTGTTTCTTTTAGTTCATATTGAATAGTTTCAAACATAATTATCTCCCCTTAAAGTTCGGTTGACGTTTTTCAGCGAAAGCTTGCATGCCTTCTTTTTGATCTTCTGAAGAGAATAATAGATAGAAATTTTTACGTTCAAACTGCATGCCTTCATAGAGTGTGTAGTCAACGGCTTTGTTGACAGCTTCTTTAATAAGACGTACAGCGAGTGCAGGTTTTTGCGCGAGCATTGTCGCTAATTTATGTGTTTCTTCAATTAACAATTCTGGCTGTACAATTTTGTTGATGATGCCATGTGTGAGTGCTTCATCGGCAGTAATGCGGGTAGCGCTCCAAATCCACTCCAATGCTTTTGTACGTCCTACTAATTTTGTTAAGCGTTGGGTACCACCTGCACCAGGCATCACACCGAGATTTATTTCAGGGAAACTAAATTCAGTGCCTTCTGCGGCAACTAATACATCGCAACATAATGCTAATTCAAAGCCACCACCAAAAACGAACCCTTTGATACTGCCGATAATAGGCTTTTTAATTTGTGCGATACGATCCCAGTCAGCAAATTGATTTAGTAACTCTAAACGAACGGTACTATCTGCAGCCATTTCGTCGATATCTGCTCCCGATGAGAATGCTTTTCCGTGTCCTGCTACGACAATGACTTGTACGTGATCGTCACGATCAAACTGTTCCATCGCCTGCATAATTTCACGGACCATTGCACGATTTAATGAGTTGTATTGGCGCGGACGGTTTAAATAGATATTTCCGATTCCACTATCAATCGTTACTTCAATAAATGTGAAGGCTGTCATTACGCTTCTTCACCGATAATAAGTGTAACGATGTCACTCGCAAAGCTCATTAAATCTTTTCCCGATGCTTTACCTTCTGGAGAACGCAGCCCATTTTTTAAATCTTCTGCGCTATCATATGTCATTTCACACATTAAATAATAAGGTAACTCTGTGCCCATCGGTGTTGAACTGAACTTTGTTACTTTCATTTCACGTAAACCTGGAATTTTTGCCGTGATTGGTGTGTGTACCTTTTCGTAGTGCTCGTCAAATGCTGCCTTATCTGCAGGATGTTTATATAATGCGACTAATTTCGCCATAGTAAAATTCCCTCCCTTTATCTACATTGAAGTAGAAATTAATTTCATTGCCTCAAACGGATTTTTACAGCTCTTGCAATATAAAATACTGCGGCATGCTGTTGGGCCAAATATGTTTTCAATCGTGACATAAGTAGACCCACAGTAAGGGCAATCTACATGCCAAGAGCCATCTTTTTTTAAAAAGCGAGGAGGAGGGGCTATGCCGAATTGCTTTAACCCCTCTCGACCTTTTGCTGTAACACGATCGGAAGTCCAAGTAGGACTATTAATAAATACGACATCTACTTCACGAACATTTTCTAGTTGAGCCACCGCTTTTTCAATATTTTGTTGAATAATTGTTAGTGCAGGACAACCTGAAAATGTTGGTAGCACCGCAATACGTACATGACCATCATTTACTTGAACACGCTCAATCATGCCAAGATCGATAATGCTCACCGTATCGATTTCAGGGTCTTTCACTGTATCAAGTACTTCATAGATGTGCGCCTCGTGCAAATCAGTAGTTGTCATAATGTATCCTCCTTCAGTAAATGGTGATTACCAACTCGCTGCTAAATCAGAACGATACACTTCTGACATTGTCTCAATTGCGGATGTTAAATCGTCTGTATGTTGACCGTTGCGCCCATTGATTGTCGGTGTTGGCAGTTCAGGTACAGCGATTTTTACGGTTTCAAATGTTGGTTTTATAATCGCGAACCAGCGTTCTTTTATTGCTTCTTCTGACTCGATTAATTCAAATGTTGTTGCGAGGCTTGGTGCTAATTCGCCAAATGAGAATAAATCACCAGCATCTTTAATCACTTCTTCTAGTGCTGAACTCATACGTGAACGTGATTCTTCTGTTGCTGTAAATAATTGAGTAAACCAAGTAGTCCAGTGCATTTGGTGGTAGTATAGTTCGGCACTAATCTTAGTAGCTATTTCTTGGATTGGACCATAGCTGCTTACTTTTAATGCTTCGATTTTTGCTTTTTTCGCTGTTGAATAGATGTAATTACGTGCAACCGCATAACCCCAGTCATAATTTGGCGCTTCTTTGTAGTAACCTTCACCGTTTGGACGTTCAACAAGTAGGCTATTACCACGTTCTTCTTTTGGTCGAAGCTGCGCTAGTGAATCTGAATTGCCTTCACCAAGTTCTTCTAACAATGTATAATATAGTTTTGCGTGCCCCATTGTATCTTGTGTAATGGATGAGAAAGCCACATCTTCTTCAATATGCGGTGCTAATCCAAGCCATTCAGATCCTCGATAAGAGAATAAATAATCATCATCGGCTAATTGATAAAGCAATGTAATTACGGCTTTTTTAAATTCAGGTGTCACTTCTTTACTCATCTTTTTTGCCTCCCCCAGCCCAAGATAGAATTTCTTTTTCATCTAGCATACCTTGCTCATAGTGCCGCCATTTTTTCTTTAAATAGCCGTAGCCTTTTGTTGTACGATAGTCTTTATTATCTAAGCGTTGTAACGCTTGTTTGCTTTCTTGTGTTAAGCCATGTAAATGTTTACGATTTACTACCCAAATGTCTACGACAGGTTCACGACGCATAAAGTTTTCCTGAGCCATCATTAGTGCCATTTCTCCGTTTGGAGCTAGGAGACTGAATTGGTGTTGAAAATGGGCTGTTGGTGTTCGTTTGCTGAATACTTCAAATTCTTGATAGAAAGATTCTTTTTCCACGATAATACCCCCCTCTAAGAGTTAATTTGCTTGTGCCGTTAATGCTTCGCGTACCCAAGCGTTATTTTCGTAAGATGAACGACGAAGTGTTAGACGTTCTTGCGAACACGGACCTTCATTGCGTTGAATTTTCTTGAAATATTCCCAGTTTGGTTGTGCGTAAATCCATTTTTGTTGTGCCTCATCGAAGTGTAAAGTTGAATCAGGAACTGTTAAACCTAACGATTGAATACGTGGAACATACTTTGTTAAGAAACTTTGACGTAATCCTTCGTTTGATAACACGCGAATTTTGTATTTAATTGTTACATCTTGTTTGCTTGTGCCTGTTGTTTCTTTTGTTTCTGGACCAAAGAAGAATAACAGTGATTCCCACCAGCGATTTAACGCATCTTGCACCAGTTCACGTTGTTCAGGTGTTCCTTCTGCTAAAGCCATAATGATAGCTTCACCGTGTTGTGCGTGGAATACTTCTTCTGCACAAATACGTTGTAAAGCACGTGCATATGGTCCGTAAGAAGCACCTAACATATTTGTTTGTGAAATGATAGCCGAACCATCAACAAGCCATCCGATTAATCCTGCATCGCCCCATGATTTTGTTTCCATATGGAATACATTGTGAAATTTAAGACGACCTTCGAATAAATCAATCATCAAATCGCCACGATTTTTCCCATAAGGCTTTAGTAAATCTTCTGCTACGCGTAATAATAATTGGCCATGGCCCATTTCATCTTGTACTTTTGCCATAATGCCTAGCTTACGGTACAAAGTCGGTGCTTTAGGAACCCACTCTTTTTCAGGAAGGGCACCCATGATTTCACTAATACCGTGCATAGAAATTAATTTGATTAACGCTAAACGGTATTCTTCTGGCATCCAATCATCTACTTCAATTTTGTCTCCAGCGGCAATACGTGCCTCAAACTGCTCTTGTAATACTTGCTCAGCTAATTGCGTTGCTACACTCATTGTAAATCCTCCTCGTATAACCCTTTTTTTTTATTCGTATATATTTAGTTATATTGAAAGGCAAAAAAATTATTCATCCAGCAAGCTTTCTGAGTCACTTGCTACTTTAATGGATTCTGTAGGGCAGCCTTCCAATGCATCCTCTAAATCATCATATAAATCTTCAGGTACTTCTTGGCATCCTTCGTTATCGTCTAAAATAACATAAGCGATACCTTCGTCGTTATAATCAAAAATTTCTGGAGCTGATGCACCGCATGCACCGCATGCAATACATGTACTCTGATCTACTCTTGTGAATTTAGCCATAGTTGTTTATTCCTTTCAAAAACCTTTTGCATCAGGTAAGCTGTTTCTTTTTTTCTTCCATTATACTCGTGCTATGTAACGGCTGTACTTTAGATGTTGGGTCAATGTAGACTTTCGCGTTACTAATAGCTGTTGGTGCTTCCCCGAAACCACTGACAATTAACTTTACTTTTCCATCATACGTACAAATGTCACCTGCTGCATAAATACCAGGGATGTTCGTTTCCATACGAGAATTGACTACGATGGAGTTTTTGCTAATTTCTATGCCCCAGTCTTTAATTGCACCTAATGATGAGACAAAGCCGAAATTTACGATAACATCATCTACACCATAGATTGGCTCGATTGTTTCATCTTTCGCATGTTTTAACTTGACGTGAGTAATGCTATCTTCTCCAATTAACTCTTCAGGCACAAAAGGTGTAATCACCTCGACAGAAGATTGCATCAGATTTTCTACGCTATGTTCATGTGCGCGAAATTTATCGCGTCTGTGTACAATTGATACTTTTTTAGCAATTGGTTCTAGCATCATAGCCCAATCGACTGCTGAATCGCCACCTCCGAAGACCATAACGTTACGATCTTTGAAAGCATTCAGGTCATTAATGAAGTAATGTAAATTATGTTCTGCATACTTCTCTTCTCCGTCGAACTCAAGTGTACGTACTTTGAAAGCACCATTTCCAGCAGTGATAAGAATTGTACGAGAGTAATGAATTCCACTTGTCGTAACAAGTGTGAAAATACCATCTGCATCTTTTTCGATGGTTAGTACAGATTCATTTGTACAGATATCTACTGGAAATGTATTCATTTGCTCCTTTAGATTGTAGATAAGATCTTGAGCACGTATTTTAGGAAAACCAGCAATATCGTAAATATACTTTTCTGGATAAAGTGCTGCTAGTTGACCGCCCAATTGAGGGAGACTTTCAATAATTTTCACGCTCATGCCACGCATACCACCATAAAAGGCGGCAAACATGCCAATAGGTCCTCCCCCAATAATCGTCACATCTTTTATTTGTTCTGTTTCAATCATTGAGTAACCTCCTTCCGCTCATTTCTCCGATCAATGACACGAATTGCCTTTCCTTCTGATCGTGGAATAGAACCCATATTTTCAATCACAAGACTAACAGAAACTAAACATGCATTTTTTAAATCATGTTTAACTTTTCTTGATAACATTTGAATCTGGGGATGGTTTAAGTTTCCACCAATGTCTTTATATAATTTCGGTTGCAACTCCACATGTAGTTCAATTTCATCCATATTCCCTTTCTTCAATAAATGAATTTGATAGTGTGGGGCTAAACCTTCAACTTGTAGCAATTCTCGCTCAATTTCCGATGGGAAAACATTCACTCCTCGAATAATCAACATATCATCGGTACGTCCTTTAACACGTGCCATACGTATCGTTGTACGTCCACATTTACATTTTTCATGTGTGATCGATGTAATATCACCCGTTCGATAGCGGATAATTGGTAGCGCTTCCTTTGTTAAGCTTGTAATAACCAGTTCACCATCTTTGCCAGCAGCTACAGGTTCTAATGTCTCTGGATCAATAATTTCTACGAAGAAATGATCCTCGGCGATATGTAAGCCATTTTGTGCTTCATAACATTCTATTGATACACCAGGTCCCATGACTTCACTTAAACCGTAAATATCCATAGCACGAATTTTTAATTTATCCTCTATTGCACGGCGTATTTCCTCTGACCAAGGTTCTGCACCAAAAATCCCGTACTCAATCCCATTCGTTGCTGGATCAATGCCCATTTCTTCCATCTTTTCAGCAATCGTTAGTATATAGGATGGTGTACCTGCAATGCCACGTGGCTTAAAGTCTTCTAGTAATGTAATTTGTCGTTCTGTATTGCCTCCTGAAATCGGTACCACTGCTGCGCCTAATGTTTCAGCCCCGTAGTGTAAACCAATTCCACCTGTAAATAGACCGTATCCATAAGCGTTATGGAAAATATCCGATTTGCGTCCCCCTGCGGCAACAATAGCACGAGCTAAAAGTCCCGACCACATATCGATATCATTTTTTGTATAGCCAACAATTGTCGGTTTTCCACTAGTACCTGATGAGCCGTGAATACGCACTACCTCATCCATCGGTACTGCGAAAAGTCCAAATGGATAATGCTCACGTAAATTTACTTTTTTAGTAAATGGCAATTTTTGAATATCTGCTAAACTTTGAATATCAGCAGGCGTAATTCCTAGTAGATCGAATTGTTCCTTGTAAAAAGGTGTATTATTGTATACTCTTTCAACTGTTTCTTTCAAACGTGTTAGTTGAATCTTTTCCATTTCTCCCCTTGATGCTGTTTCAATTTCTGGATGATACATCCCTAATCCCCCTTTAGGCTTTTACAGTTCATTACAATCAAACACAGTATATAACAAATAGATAACGGTAGTTGATATTTTGTAATTTAATTATAAGATATACAAATTTGTCCGAATTGTCAATATATTTTATATTATCTCTTTTAAGTTATTTATCGCTATTTTTTAAACTATTTTTTGTTAGTAATGTTACTGTAATTTTTTATAAACCAAATAACACCAATGACATCCTCAAATAATTCCACAATAGAAACAAATAATTTTTTTATTAATACATGCAAAAAATCAAAATAATTCTATATATTACGCATATTTTCTAATTATTTATTTACTTTTCAAATTATCGATGTTACATTGTTTTTATATTTCACTTTTATTACAGTCGTTATTATTTTGTATCTATTTTTATAGTATATGTAACCCAATTGTTTGCACGTTCTGTTCAATTAACGGCATTTAATTTGGAATATATTAACAAACAAAAGGAGGGATTTTGTATTGACGTTATCAGAAGCACAGCAACATGAACAATATTATGACGATATTTTTGAAGCTTTAAAAAACGAACCATACGCTAATTATTTAGGGATGGAATTAGTAGAGTTGAAAGCTGGATTTGCGAAAGTGACACTTTCGCCAGCTACTCATATGCTCAACACACATGGTACTGTACACGGAGGCATAATTTTTTCACTAGCTGATTATGCCTTTGCAGTGGCAAGTAATTCTTATGGTAAGACGGCTGTTGGTGTGACAAATACGATCAACTACATGAACGCAAGTTTTGCTGATCATCAACTTACAGCTATCGCTCAGGAAGTGAAAAAGACACGCCGCTTAGCTTGGTATCGTATCGATGTGTTGAGTAACGATGAATTATGTGCCACAATGGAAGCGATGGTATATCGTAAAACTGAAAATTTCATCGGACAAGAGTAATGAAGTAATCAAAAGTGAAATGGTAATGTTGATGTGAATGAAGAAGCAATCTATTAACCGCCCACCGATTGCTTGTTATAGAAGATGTGTATGAAACCTTTCTGGAAAGTGAATAGGTTTCACACACATCTTTTAATATGTTAAAATCCCTCCTAGCAACGAAACTAGAGAGGGATTTTGAAGTTGTTTTCTTATACTTTTTCTAGAGCAGGTGATTTTTTTAGCGGTTTACCAAAGTACGCTTCTTGTACTTTTGAATCATTTAATAACTCTTGGGCTGTACCTGAAATTGTCATTTGACCATGCGCTAATACACAGGCACGGTCGGCTACCTTTAAGGCGGCTTTTACGTTCTGTTCTACCAAAATAATCGTTGCACCACGTTCATCACACAGTCTACGTAAAATATTCATGATATCTTTCACAATTAAAGGCGCGAGTCCTAATGACGGCTCATCTAGCATTAATACTTTGGGATTGGCCATCAAACCCCTGCCAATTGCCACCATTTGCTGTTCACCTCCTGAAAGTAAACCACCAGGACGATTGAGCATTTGCTTTAAGCGTGGAAATAATTCTAGGATTTCCTCGTAGTCGCGAAGAATCGTTTTCTTATCTTTCTTATAGCGATGATAAGAACCAAGCATGAGATTATCTTTTACAGATAACGAAGAAAAAATTTGTCTTCGTTCAGGTACTAAACAAATTCCTTTAGCAACTGTCCTTTGTACACCATCTCTAGTGATATCAAATCCCTTGTATTCGATTTTCCCTTCAGTTGGCGCATAAACACCAGCTAGAGTACCGAGCAGCGTACTTTTCCCAGCACCATTTGATCCGACAATCGACAGTAATTCTCCTTCTAATAGCTCAAAACTTATGCCTTCAAGGACGTGTAAATGCCCATGGTAGGTATGTAGATTTTCGATTTTAAGCATATGCTACACCTTCTTCCTCAGAGTCATCGCCTAAGTATGCTGCCACAACTTGTGGATTTTGATAAATTTCTTCAGGGGTACCTTCTCCAATTTTCACACCATTATCCACAACTACTATACGATCAGAAATGGACATAACCGTTTCCATGTCATGTTCAACAAATAAAAATGTCATGCCACCCGCACGCATTTTCAAAATTACGTCGACTAATTGTCTGGATTCTTCAGCGTTCAGACCTGCCATTGGCTCATCTAATAAAATTAGTCGTGGTTTTGAAATTGCTGCACGCGCAATTTCAAGCAGTCGCTGATTACCATAAGGCAATTTATCTGCCATTTCATAGGCGAATTCAGCAATTCCTACGTCCTTTAAACATTGCAATGCTCTTTCCATTGTTTTAACTTCTTCATTGACGACAGTCGGTAATCGTAAACCTGCCGTTAAAATGTTTGTTTTCATCGTAATATGTGCGCCCGTCATCACATTTTCGATGACGGTCATATTATCAAAGACTTCTAAGTTTTGAAATGTTCTTGTTACCCCTGCTTGTGCAATTTGATATGGTTTTTTATGTGTTAATCGATTACCTTGGAAGTACACATTTCCTGATGAACTGGGTAATACTCCAGTAATCATATTGAAAAGTGTTGTTTTACCAGCTCCATTAGGACCGATAACAGCAAAAATTTCACCTTTATTAATTGTGAAGGATACATTGTCTACAGCAACCACGCCGCCGAAAACCTTTGTTAAGTTTTCTACGCTTAAGATGAGCTCTTTGTTAGTCATTCGTTTTCCCTCCTGTCGCTTGGGTATTGATCGTTAAGGACATGTGAGTAGCGTTACCCTTCTTTTTAAATTTGGAGAAAACTTTCTCGAATTGTGGTACTAAACCGTTCGGCATATAAATTAATGTTAAGACAAGTAATAAACCGAAGAATACGATTTCAAACTCCCCTCCGACATTTGGTAACATCAATGGTACATAATGCTTTAATAATTCCCCTAGCAAAACATACATTGCTGAGCCCACAATAGCACCCCAAATATTACTTAATCCACCTATAATTACCATAATTAATAAATAGATTGATGTATTTGCTGTAAATAAATCTGGATTAATAAATGATACGTAGTGCGCTAATAAAGAGCCAGAAATTGATGTGAAAATAGCACTCGTCACGAAAATCTGTAGTTTATGTTTCATTAAATTAACACCAACAGCATCTGCGGCGATTTCACTCCCCTCAATGGAGCGTAAACCACGTCCAATACGTGAGTGAATAATATTACGTGCGAATATGAGTGCGATAAAAACAAATACCCAAATGAGATAGAAGTAACTGCGCTCTGTGACGAATTCAAAGCCAAATAAGCTAATAGACGGAATACCGAAGAAACCGTTTGAGCCACCAGTAATCGGTGTTAACTCCTTGAATGCTGTGTAGACAATAATGCCAAACCCTAATGTTGCTAATGCTAAATAATAGCCTTTTAACTTAAATGTCGGAATACCAATTAGTAAAGCAACAAGTGCAGAAATCAGTGCTCCTACAATAATTGCTAACCAAGGAGATAAACCGTGTGTACCAGTCATATAAGCAGATGTGTAGGCACCGACTCCATAAAAGGCTGCGTGGCCTAAAGAAATTTGTCCCGCGTATCCTGTTAGCAATGTTAACCCGATGCATACTAATGCATAAAATCCAATCATTGTAAAAATGGCAAGTGTATAAGTAGATCCCACTAGCGGGATACAAAATAGCAGTGCAAAGAAAATGCCAGGTCCGACTAGGCTGTTATTATAAATAAGCTTTAAATTTTTTTTTGTCATAGCTATTATCCCCCCTATACACGTTTTCCTGAAGCTTTAGCAAATAGACCCTCTGGTTTTACAAATAAAATTAACAGCAATAATGAGAAACTCACTACATCTTTTAAACCTGAAGACCATAATCCTTCTGTAAACGCTTCAATAATACCGATTAAAAAGGCACCTGCAATTGCTGCTGGAGCATTTGTTAATCCGCCAACGACCGCTGCTACAAACGCTTTAATACCGAGCATCATCCCCATATCATAGGATGCACCTGATATAGGAGCGATTACTGTACCTGCTAAAGCTCCTACTGCAGCACTTGCAACAACAGCAAATAATGACATTTTATTCGGATTGATTCCCATTAAACGAGCTGCAAAAGGATTTATCACGCAAGCTGTTAATGATTTTCCTGTAAATGTGTAGTTAAAAAAGTACATCATGACGATTAAAATTACGATAGAAAGACCGATTGCCCATAAATTTTGCGGAAGTAATACGGCATCTAAAAATTGAATCGGTGTATTATCCGTAAATGGTGGTAATGTTTGTGCTTGTGTTCCCCAAATTAAAATTGCAATACCGCGGAAGGCAATCGATACCCCAATTGTAATGATAATTAGTGTTGTCATGGACGATTTACGAGCGGTATGAATTGCTGTTCGCTCAAATATACCGCCGATTGCCGCCACAATTATGATACTTAAGATAATGGCTAACCATAAGGGTAGATTTACTTTTACGAGTGAAATACTGATTAAGGCACCAAACATAGCAAATTCACCTTGTGCAAAGTTAAGAATACCAGTCACGTTATAGATAATAACGAACCCCACTGCAATCAGTGCATAGATA
The DNA here is from genome assembly GCF_050272295.1 of Lysinibacillus sp. NPDC048646. Classification (NCBI taxonomy): domain Bacteria; kingdom Bacillati; phylum Bacillota; class Bacilli; order Caryophanales; family Bacillaceae; genus Lysinibacillus; species Lysinibacillus sp. NPDC048646. The sequence continues at coordinate 13,226 of NZ_JBNNLZ010000030.1, read as the reverse complement.
GCTCCAATTGTTAAACCTGAAAATAATAATTGCAACATTTGTGATAATGTTTCCATGCTGTCATTCACTCCGTTTCATTTCGATGTTACTGATTGATAATGAATGAACAGTGATGGAAAGACACCACTGTTCATTGAATTTGTATTAGTTTTTTCAGTCTTCTAAAGTCCACTTTCCATCTACAATACGTACCATCGCAAAACTATCTGGACTTAATCCCATGTGGTTTTCGACATTGATATTAAATGTACCAGTAAGGCCTACAAATTCTCCTAGTTCTTGTTCGATGAAATCCCGAAGAGCGACGCTATCAGTACCTTTAGCTTCAATTGCTTTTGTTGCAATTGTGAAAGCATCTGCTGCATATGCACCGAACGTACTTGCCGATTTATTATATTTCGATGTGTAAGATTCGTTGTAAGCTAGTAATAATTCTTTTTGTGGATTTGAATCTTCTAAACTATTAGCAACTAATAATTTACCTGTTGGTAAAATTACATCATTTGCTGCATCGCCTGCGACTTCAATAAATTGATTTGTTGCGATTCCATGACTTGCAAGCACTGGTGTATCTAGTGCCAATTCACGAATGTTTTTAATAACAACTGCGGACTCCTGTACAGTTCCCCAAACGATAATTGCATCTGGGTTTGCCTTTTTTACACGCGTTAATAATGGTTTTGCATCCGTTACTGTTGTTTCGAATTCGTCTTCGATCACTGACTCAACACCGTATTTTGGTGCATGTTTAACGAACTCATCATGACCACCTGTTCCATAAGAATTCGCTACATTTAACCATGCAACTTTCGTTAAGTTATTTTCTTTTAAGTATTGTAAAATACGTTCTACAGCTTGTTGATCGTCTTGTGGCATTTTGAAAACCCATTTTCGTGCTTGTCCATTTTCATCCACATAAATTTGTTTACTTGCAGCAACTGAAATGTAAGGAACTTGATGTTGTTCTGCTAAAGGTAACATTGCCAATGAGTTACCACTTATTGTCCCACCGATAACAATTGATACCTTATCTTGTGTTAATGCTTTTTTCATCGCAAGAATTGCTTCATTTTGGTCAGATTTATCATCATAAGTGACTAATTCAATTTGTTGACCGTTAATTCCACCCTCTGCATTTTTTTGTTCTACTAACATTTTAAGCGTTTGCATTTCTGATTCCCCAAGAGCAGCTGCTCCACCAGATGCTGAAAAAATCCCTGCAATTTTTATTGAATCAGCTGATGCTCCAGTGCCAGATTCTGAGCTAGAAGATCCCGCAGATGACGATGAATCGTTTTTTCCTGAATCAGATGATGAAGCACACGCTACCATAAATAACGCACTCATCAATAGGAAAAGTGACAGTAAAGTCTTTTTCATAAATACTACACCCCTTAATTATTTTTACCTATATAAACCGCATCCCCTTTTTAAAATGCCGGTATGTATAGCCCCCCATGAATAAAAAACATAACATAAAATATCCAATTGCAACATTTGTTGTAATACAAAAAAATATAAGACAACAACTGAATATAGTTTTTTAGAAAAAAACCACAAAATCTAGGTTTTAATAACTATAAAGTAGCAAATATTCGATTTTGTTAGTCCAAAGAATAACATGTATCGTTATAAATGATAAATACTAAAAATATACACATCAAATCATTATATATACGATTTTTATATACTCGTTTTTTTTCTGTTATATTTTTTCGCATAAAAAGTTAATTAATTTAACGTATAAAGTCCTTGCCACCTCTAGCAAAAATGCATTTCCCCTCGAAATATAAAGAGAAGAAACATAATTAATAAAAAATTGTTATATTCTAAAAAATCTGAAAAGGTGTTATTATACATAATAAATATACTTATTCAATTAAATATTACATTTTAAGTATAAAGGTGGGAGAATCTATGGATTTAAGGCAATTAAACTACTTTATAACAATCGTTGAGGAGGGTCAAATTACTAAAGCTGCCAAAAAGCTACATATGGCACAACCTCCACTTAGCCAGCAGTTAAAAATGATGGAAGAAGAATTGAATTGTAAACTACTAGATAGAAATGGTAGGACACTTGATATGACAGGTCCCGGAAAAGTGTTATATGAAAAAGGAAAAACTTTATTATCAAATTTCGAGGATACTATTACTGAAATAAAAGAAGTAGGAGAAGGCTTAAAAGGTGTACTATCCATAGGCGCAGATCAAACTTGCTTATCCTATTTACCTGAAAAAATCACGATTATGCGCGAACGATACCCCGATTTATGCTTTAAAATTATCGAAGGAGATACATTATTCTTAACAGAGAGTCTATTAAGTAAAGAAATTGATGTAGCCATTTTACAGCAACCCATTGAAGATGATAACTTTTTTTCGTTAGGATTAGATGTAGATGAATTTGTACTTGCCACACCATCGCAATGGAATTTAAAAAGCCCGATTCGAATGGAAGATTTAAGGGATATACCATTTCTTTCTTTTTACCGTCATCAAAATTGTAGTACACTTCGTATTATTATAGATGAATTTAAAAGTCATGGATTTGAGCCTAATATTATTTGTGAGTGTATTGATATTGCGATGGTCTCTTCTTTGATAGGAGAAGGAATAGGTGTAACCATTTTGCCGAAAACAAGTCTAGATAAATTTTCTACGGATGGTATTAAAATTATTAAATTCGCTAATTGTAACATTAAATCAAAATCAACCATAATTTGGCCAAAAGAACGTTACTTAGCAAAATCCGCACTGAATTTTTTAGAGTTGTTTAGATAGTAGATGGCACATTAATAGTGAAGACCCTGGCATGCTACACTATTCTTCATCACATAGAACGTTAGATACTTTCAATACAGATTACACTTTTTCTATATAAAGGTTACTTCTTTGTACTTCCTTAACGGGAAAGATAAAAAAAGATAGTGAATACTAAAAAGCTGCCAGTACTCCAAATAAAAGTGTGTCTGGCTGTTTTTTACGTTATGTAAATAATGCTTTTGTACCACATGACATTCATTTGTTGATGAGCCATATAAACATAAAAAAACAAAAACTACTTTAGGTAACTTCCGAAATAAGTACACTAAAGTAGTTTAATTTACATAAAATTATTTCATTTTTGAAGTATTACTTCTGTACCGACCCTATACGGTCTTAAGACTTCTGGTATTACTTCGCTTCTGTCAGCTTAAGTCTGTCGCTGCTCTTTCAACTGACATTATTTTGGGGCAATAATATCTTTTCCGCCCATATATGGTCTTAAAACTTCCGGAATTACTACGCTGCCGTTGGCTTGTTGATAGTTTTCTAAGATCGCTGCTACTGTACGACCAATTGCTAGACCTGAACCGTTTAATGTGTGTACGAACTCTGGTTTTGCATTTGGTTCACGACGGAAACGAATATTTGCACGACGCGCTTGGAAATCCTCAAAGTTTGAGCAAGAAGAGATTTCACGGTACATATTTTGTGCTGGAATCCATACTTCTAAATCATATTTTTTCGCAGCTGTGAAGCCTAAATCAGCTGTACACATTTTCAATTTACGATAAGGTAAGCCTAATAATTGTAGCACTTTTTCAGCATGACCTGTTAATAGCTCTAGTTGTTCATAAGATTCCTCTGGTTTAACAAAACGTACTAATTCTACTTTATTAAATTGGTGCTGGCGAATTAAACCTCGCGTATCGCGACCTGCAGAGCCCGCTTCAGAGCGGAAGCAAGCGCTATATGCTGCAAAACCCTGTGGTAAAGCTTCAATAGGAAGAATTTCATCTCTGTAGAAGTTTGTGACTGGCACTTCTGCAGTTGGAATCATGAAATAATCTGTGTCATCCAATTTGAAGACATCCTCTTCAAATTTTGGTAATTGTCCCGTACCTGTTAAGCTATCACGATTTACAATAACAGGGGGTAGCATTTCTTCATAGCCATGCTCTTCAGCATGTAGATCCATCATAAAGCTCATTAATGCACGTTCCAAACGAGCACCAAGCCCACGATAGAATAAGAATCGACTACCTGCTACTTTTGCACCTCGTTCGAAATCTACAATTTGAAGATCCGTAGCAATATCCCAGTGTGCTTTGATTTCAAAATCAAACGTTGGCACTTCACCCCAAGTATATTCCTCTACATTATCGTCCTCAGTTGTGCCAACTGGTACAGATTCATGCGGAATATTTGGTAAGCGCATCATCATATCTTTAAAGCGATCTTCTACATCATTTAGCTGTGTGTCTAGCTCTTTAATATCGTCGCCAACCTGACGCATACGTGCAATTACTTCATCTGCATTTTCTTTGTTACGCTTCATCACAGAAATTTGCTCAGATACTTTATTACGTTCAGCTTTAAGCTCTTCCGTTTTAGCAATTAACTCACGACGTTTTGCATCTAAGCCGTCAAAGTCGTCTAAGTTTCCTAAATCTTCATTGCGTGTTAACAACATTTCTTTAATTTCCGCGAAATTATCACGGACGCGTTTAATATCTAACATTGTTCATACCTCCAGTAGATTCATAATGATGGGAAAAGCTTTTAAAATTGAACACAAAAAAGCCCTCATCCCAAGAAAGGGACGAGAGCTACCCGCGTTGCCACCCTAATTGATTAGACATTCGCCTAATCCACTTATCTCATAACGGCATTTCAACCGGCGACAGCCTACTTTACTCACTTCGACTGCGCAACTCCAGGACGGATTCACAAGTGCTTTTACCAGCTTCCACCACCCGCTGACTCTCTAAAAAAAACGTGCTTGCTACTACTTCCCATCATCGTGTTCACTTATTTAAATTTTAACCATACTGTACTATATGAAACAAGATTTTGCAAGTCACACCATAGACGTCACAAAATATTCGAGGATGCGTGAGTCTGTCGTTAATTCGGGATGGAATGAACATCCTAGTAGATGACCATCACGTGCTAACACGATTTTCCCATCATGCTGTGCTAGAATTTCCACACCTTCGCCAACGGATATAATATGCGGCGCACGAATAAATACTGCTGATATCGCTTCACCAATTGCCGGAATATCAAGACATATCTCGAAGCTGTCCACCTGACGTCCAAAAGAATTACGAGCCACTACTACATCCATAACACCTATATGTGATTCATAACCGATTACTTCTTTTGCCAATAGAATAAGTCCCGCGCAAGTACCAAACATCGGCAACCCTTGTTGTGCAAGTACACGAATTGGTTCTAGAAGCTCATAATGATTTAATAACTTCCTCATCGTAGTACTTTCTCCGCCTGGCAATACAAGACCATCAAGCTCTGCTAAATCCTTCATATGCTTTACTAACACAACTTTGCAACCAATTGCCTCTAACATTTGTGCATGCTCTCGTACCGCGCCCTGCAAAGCTAACACACCTATCTGTTTCATCTTACCAGCCTCGTTCTTGCATGCGTTCATTCTGGCTCAGCTGTGCAATATCAATCCCTTTCATCGGTACACCAAGTTCTTTGGAAATGTCTGCAATCAACTTATAATCCTTGTAATGTGTTGTTGCTTCTACAATAGCACGTGCAAATTTCTCTGGATTTTCTGATTTGAAAATACCCGAGCCAACAAATACTCCATCTGCACCTAGCTCCATCATTAACGCAGCATCCGCGGGTGTAGCGACACCTCCTGCTGCAAAGTTAACAACTGGCAAGCGACCAATTTTTTTTATTTCTCGTAATAATTCAAATGGCGCACCAAGTAATTTAGCCTCTGTCATTAATTCGTCCTCTGTCATACCTACGACTTTACGCACTTGTGCATTCACCTTACGAATATGACGCACTGCCTCTACAATATTTCCTGTACCAGGCTCACCCTTCGTACGTAGCATTGAAGCTCCCTCTCCAATTCTGCGAGCCGCTTCCCCTAAATCGCGACAACCACAAACAAAAGGCACTGTATAATCACTCTTTAATAAATGGTATTCCTCATCTGCTGGTGTTAGGACTTCACTCTCGTCAATATAATCAACACCCATTGCTTCTAATACACGTGCCTCTACAATATGACCAATACGTGCCTTTGCCATCACTGGTATTGAGACCACACTCATCACTTCTTCTACGATGCGTGGATCTGCCATACGTGCAACGCCACCCGCCTTACGTATATCTGATGGTACTCGCTCTAAAGCCATAACAGCTACAGCACCCGCTGCCTCAGCAATTTTTGCCTGCTCAGCATTAATAACGTCCATAATGACGCCACCCTTTTGCATTTCAGCCATCCCACGTTTTACTAACTCTGTCCCAGTTTGTTTCATTTTCTCTAACCTCCACCTTCATGATGAAATTTAGTATAATAGAAATTGACCATATAAAAATATTCAGTTTATAAAACAATCATAAGGTCAGGTGAATTATCTAACATGGACATGCTATTATTTGAACTTGAGAAAGATGGCGGTAAACCGCTCTACGATCAGCTTTATAGTGGTATAAAAGAAGCCATTATTACGAAGAAAATTGCCGTTGGTGAAAAATTACCATCGAAGAGAAAATTATCAGATTTTCTAAATATTTCCCAAACAACTATTGAAATTGCTTATGCTCAATTACTTGCTGAGGGCTATATTATGTCAAAATCACGGGTTGGCTATTTTGTAGAGGAAATTGATGAACTACCGTATATCCAACAAGACACCACTACTTTCTTAAACGAACAGCCAAAGAAAAAATCTTACATGATTGATTTTAACCCTGGTTCTATTGATATTGACGCCTTTCCCTTCCAAACATGGCGCAAATACGCAAGAGACCTTTTTGATGATGCTTCAAAGGATTTATTATTAACAGGGGAGCCGCAAGGAGAACGAGCATTGCGTACGGAAATTGCTAATTATTTATATCAATCACGTGGAGTTGTCTGCAGCCCTGAGCAAATTGTTATTGGCTCTGGTACGGAACAACTTCTGCCAATGATATTACGTCTCTTCAGCGAAGATACTTGCTTTGCACTTGAAAATCCAGGTTATCCAACCGTGCACCGGATGTTTTCGCAACATAAGCGAAAGGTTTTACCCATTGAAGTCGATGATGAAGGAATTGTTATTCATGCCCTCGAAAAAACAAATGCTGATGTTGTTTATATAACGCCATCCCACCAATTCCCAACCGGTGCCGTATTATCTGCAACAAGACGAGCACAAGCATTGAATTGGGCAGCGCAGAGTCCTTCCCGTTATATTATCGAGGATGACTATGACTCTGAATTTCGTTATACTGGGAAACCAATCCCAGCGCTTCAAGCATTAGATCGTAACGATAAAGTCATCTATATGAGTACTTTTACAAAATCGTTAATGCCGTCCTTACGTGTGGCTTATTTTGTGCTACCACCAAAACTGCTTGCAACTTATAACGATGTTTTTAACTATTACTCTTCAACAGTGCCAAGATTTGATCAGCATATCGTAGCAAATTTTATGCGGGATGGCCATTTTTCTAAGCATTTAAATCGGATGCGAAAAGTGTATCGCAAAAAACATGATAAGCTAACTACTATTTTAGAAAATTATTCTGCACAAGTTAAGATGACAGGTGAGCAGGCAGGGATGCATGTCTTACTCAATGTTCAACACTCTTTATCAGAAAAACAATTACAACAGCACGCCAACAATGCAGGAATTGGTATTTATCCTTTATCGGATTATCGCCTGGATGGACTACTGTCTACACAAGCACAGTTTTTACTAGGCTTTGGTGGTATTCCTGTTCACCAAATTGAAGCTTCTATTGAGCGACTAATGGATTGTTGGGACATACAGCGAGGTCACTAACTGAAGGTGACAAAAAACAACCATCCATTTCCCCTATAAAGGTGAAAGGATGGTTGTTGCTATTTTTTATGATTCCTTCAATTGAATATTATAATGCTCAAACCATACATGTATTTGCCCTAAATAGGCAAGTAGCTGTGGACCCGCCATTAATTGTCCATACCAAGGCACTTTAAAGGTATTTCCTCCTGTTTCAATAAGCTCCAATAATTTTCCTCTTTCAAATAATTCATGAAGAATAGAATTTTTATCGTTCAATATGTCTCTCAGCCATTTTTGAACGCCAGTTGTGTAAACAGGATGATAGGTTTTCGGATAGGGATTCTTTTTCCGATATAATACTTCCTCAGGCAATAAATGTTCCATTGCTTTACGAAGTAATCCCTTTTCTTTGCCACCTAGATTCTTCATTTCCCAAGGAATATTCCATGCATATTCCACAAGACGATGATCAGCAAACGGCACGCGCACTTCTAGACTCGCTCCCATGCTCATACGATCTTTCCGTTCTAGTAAAGTTTGCATAAACCACACCATATTTAAATAAAACAGCTCACGTCGATTCGACTCCTCATTGTTTTCCCCATCAAGGCGCGGTACCTCACTAATTGTTTGTGCATATACTTGCTGTGCATATGCTTCCACAGATAACTTTTTACGCCATTCCTCTCGTAACATGGCCGTTCTTTCAGGCAATGACCGGATCCAAGGAAAGCCTGTAGTGGTTTCTGTAAACCATGGATAGCCACCAAAAATTTCATCGGCACATTCACCTGATAAAGCGACAGTAAAATCCTTTTTAATTTCACGGCAAAACCATAATAACGACGAGTCTACATCAGCCATACCTGGTGAATCTCTTACAACTACAGCCTCTATCAATAAATCAATTAACTGTTGCTGTGAAATCTCCTCTGCATGGTGTGTTGTATCAAACGTCTCTTTCATTTTTTGAATCCAATATGTGTCTGTTGACACTTGAAAAGAATGTGGATTAAAGAAACGTTCGTTGTCCTCAAAGTCAATTGAGTACGTATGAAGTTTGCCTTTATTTTGTTGTTGAAATGTATTCGCGGCAATACCCGTAATAATACTCGAATCTAAGCCACCTGAAAGAAACGTACAAATAGGTACATCTGATACAAGCTGACGTTCTATAGCATCCGTTAGTAAAAAACGTACTTGATCAATCGTTTCCTCTAGCGATTCCTCATGCTTTTTACTTTGAAGTTGCCAATACTGCCATACGCGTAATCCCTCTCTAGAGAAGCGCATAGCATATCCTGGGCGTAATTCATTAATATTTTGGAAAAGTGATTTTCCAGGTGTTCTTGATGGTCCTAGAGCCATAATATTTGCTAGCCCTTCTGTATTAACGATAGGTTGAACCGTTGGGTGTGCCAATAATGCCTTCACCTCTGAAGCAAAAAGCAAACCATCTTGCTGCTCCGTATAATATAACGGTTTTACACCTAGGCGATCCCGGCATAGAAAAAGTGATTGTGCTCCCTCATCCCACACACCAAAAGCAAATATCCCATTTAAATAATCAACACATTGCTCTTTCCATTCAATATAAGCGGTTAAAAGTACTTCAGTATCTGAATGCGTTTTGAAAATATGCCCTCTCTTTTGCAACTCGTTTCGAATTTCTTCTGTATTGTACAGCTCGCCATTATATGTAATGACATAGTTTACACCATCGTGTTTTTTTTTCATCGGCTGCTTCCCACCGATTAAATCTATAACTGCTAACCGTCGATGGCCAAATGCAATATGCTCACTACACCAAGTATTCTCATCGTCTGGTCCTCGTTTATTTAATGTTTGCGACATGGACTTCAATATTTGATTACTATTACGCAAATCTCTTTGAAAACTAGCCCACCCTGTAATGCCACACATTTAGCCACATCCTTTCGACTAATAGCGTATGCAAGAAATTTGCAAAATGTGAAAAAAAACACGCAATGTTTTCTCAACATTTGCGTGTTCCCTTTATATTAATGTTTAAAATAATCCGCCAACGAAGTCAGAGATGCCACTCCATAGATTACCGAAGAAGCTACTGATACCTTGGAAGAATAGTGAGATACCGCTAGCACGTTCTACAGCTTCTGTTGTGACAACATCGGCTGAAAGGTCCTTGCCATCAATAAAGCCGTAATCTGTGCCTTCTGTGCGCTCAATAACGACCTTACCCACAACAGTATCTTTTTTCACGCCAGCTTCCAGACTCTTTTTATCTAATTCTAATTTAGGTTTATATAAATCTTTCTCAGATGACTTGATCATAAATGAAACTGGTTCTTTAACAGCAATCGCTACTTTGTTTTCTTTCCCTTTCGTAACTTTTACTGTTTCTTGATCTTTAAACTTATAGTTCGCTGGAATAATTTCTTGTTTCGAGAATTGTGAGAAGCCATAGTTAAATAATTTAGCTGTTTCATCAAAGCGAGCTCTTTTAGAGCTTTGTCCATTTGCATCTACAGCCTTCATAACAACAGAAATTAAACGTGTACCATTGCGCTCTGCAGTACCTGTAATGCAATGTCCAGCAAAGTCTGTTGTACCTGTTTTTAATCCGTCTACGCCCTCATATTGGAATACTAGTCCAGGTAACATAAAGTTCCAGTTAGACATTTCAATTTTATCATCTGTACCTTCACGGAACGTCTTTTTTGCAATTTTAGACGTTTCTAATACATTTGGATGATCTTTTAGTAAATGATATGCTAATTTGGCTACAGATTTAGCAGGCATTACGTTTTCATCTTTCGCACCAGTACCGGCTGGATGCATTCCGAATAAATCAGCATTGTTTAAGCCAGTGGAATTGACAAATTTATAGCCTTCAAGACCAAGCTCTTCTGCTTTTTTATTCATTAGTTTTAAAAACTCAGTTTCAGTACCCGCAATTGTTTCTGCTATAGCGACTGTAGCAGCGTTAGCAGAATAAATGGCCATTGCTTCGTATAGTTCACGAATCGTGTATGAACCATCTGCACGTAATGGTACATTACTTAAAGCGCGGTTTTGAGACATACGATACGTATAATCTGTTACGTGATATTCCTGATCCCACTTAACTGTACCTGCATCAATTGCTTCCAATAACAGGTATTCAGTCATCATTTTTGTCATACTCGCGATACCTAGTGAAGTATCTGCATTTTCTTCATATAAAATTTTTCCTGAATCTGCGTCTATTAAAATCGCAGCATCCACGTGTAGTCCTAAACCTGATTCTGCATTTGCCTTCACAGGAATTCCCGCAAACATACTAATTAACAGAGCAGGAACTAGGAGCAAACGTAATACGGTGTTCAGTGTCTTTTTCACCTTCAAAGCCCTCCAATAAATAATCTTGTCCTCGACAATTTTATCATAGATATTATCGTAAGTGCGCAATCTCTATCATAAAAAAATGCTCTCGTGTCATCTTTGTAGACGATACGAGAGCATAAAAGTTGCTAACAATATATTACATTGAATAGTTTGGTGATTCTTTAGTAATTTGTACATCATGTGGGTGCGATTCACGAAGACCTGCACCTGTCATACGGATGAACTGAGCATTGTCACGTAAATATTCAAGGCTAGGAGCTCCACAGTAACCCATACCAGCACGAATACCACCAATAAGTTGATAAATTGTATCTGCTAATGGACCTTTGTATGGAAGACGACCTTCAATACCCTCTGGCACTAACTTTTTCGCATCTTCTTGGAAGTAACGGTCTTTTGAACCTTTTTCCATTGCTCCAATCGATCCCATTCCACGATAAACTTTGAAGCGACGACCTTGGAAAATTTCAGTATCGCCAGGGGATTCAGAAGTACCTGCAAGAAGTGATCCCAGCATAACGATGTTACCGCCAGCTGCAAGTGCTTTTACGATATCACCAGAGTACTTAATTCCGCCATCCGCAATAATTGTTTTACCTACTTCACGAGCAACTGTCGCACAATCGTAAACAGCTGTAATTTGCGGTACACCCACGCCTGCAACAACGCGAGTGGTACAAATAGAGCCTGGCCCGATACCCACCTTGACAACATCTGCACCAGCATTAAATAATGCACGAGCACCTTCACCTGTTGCCACGTTACCAGCAATGATTTCTAGTTCAGGATATGCTTCACGAATCAAACGAATTGTTTGTAGAACTCCCTCTGAATGACCATGTGCTGTATCAATAACTACGATATCTACTTGCGCCTCCACAAGCTTCTCAATACGTATCATAGTATCCTTTGAAACGCCTACCGCTGCACCAACTAGTAAACGACCGTGTACATCTTTTGCAGCGTTCGGGAATTCAATTACTTTTTCGATATCCTTAATTGTGATTAAACCTGTTAATTTACCGTCTTCATCAACAATTGGAAGTTTCTCGATTTTATATTGCTGAAGAATCTTTTCAGCGTCCTCTAATGTCGTACCAACAGGAGCTGTAATCAAGTCTTCTTTTGTCATTACATCTTCAATTTTTAAAGAGTAGTCAGAGATAAAACGTAGATCACGGTTTGTAATAATCCCTACTAACTTTTGGTTTTCCATACTATCAACAATTGGTACACCAGAGATTCGGTATTTACCCATTAAGTGCTCAGCATCGAAAACTTGGTGAGTCGGAGTTAAGAAGAATGGGTTTGTAATAACACCATTTTCAGAACGCTTTACTTTTTCTACTTGTTCAGCTTGCTCATCAATACCCATATTTTTATGGATAATACCAATACCACCTTGGCGTGCCATAGCAATAGCCATTTTAGACTCTGTTACAGTATCCATGCCTGCACTGACCATTGGAATATTTAATTTAATCTTTGGTGTTAGTTGAACTGATAAATCAACATCTTTCGGTAATACTTCTGAATGAGCTGGTACTAATAATACATCATCAAAAGTTAAACCTTCTTTGGCAAATTTAGTTTCCCACATTATCGTAACTTCCCCCTATAGTTAAAAGAATATTAATTGTAAGATTAACAACGTGTCATGCTACTGTCAAGAAACTTATAAAAGAAAGACAATTCAGACTTTTCGTTATACCAATTTTCATGCCCTGATTTCATATTCAAAAGAAAATATTTCTTAATTTAATGTACTACTTATTGCGCAAGAAATATTTTTTTTATTGAAAGCTCAAGAACTCAAAACAAGACATTTAATTTTGTAATACTTCTTTTTTACCTACCTATAGTATCACTAAATCAAAATAAGTATGTAAATATTATTAGATAACATCTTTTTATAGAAGTTTTGCACTCTTTTCTTTTAATTATTTGACATTCTCATTAGTATTTTTTATAAATAAAAAAACAGCCAGCAATCAGCTGACTGTTTTGGATGCCTAGCGACGTCCTACTCTCACAGGGGGAAGCCCCCAACTACCATCGGCGCTAAAG
>NZ_JBNNLZ010000029.1:0-54420 GCF_050272295.1 Lysinibacillus sp. NPDC048646 | reverse complement strand
GCATCATAAGGTATTTCATTCGTTTTTTTAAGAAATCATTCAATATTCTGCACGTCTATGATTTTTTAAAAATACGTATTATGAAATTGATTCAAATAATTGTTAAATTTTTATATCATAAAACTTTAGCGAGTTATCCCTGTGTTTTTTGCGAAATTCTCTATTATAAACAGCAAGAAGTTTTATGCCTCGTGCCATTATTTTACCTTGAGTTGCTTTTCTTGAAAAACTTGTTGTGCCACCGTTAGTGCATTTTGCACACGTGGAAAGCCAATATATGGCACTAATTGCAACAGAGCTTCTACAATCTCTCTTGGTGTTAGACCTGCATGCAAGCCTCGTGTAATATGTGTTTTTGTTTGTGGTGCAGCGCCTTGTGTTACAACCGTTGTTATCACGACAAGCGCGCGACTTTTTGCATCTAGTCCTGGTCGTGAATAGACGTCACCATAGGCAAACTCAATGATCATCTTACGTAAATCCGGCGCTATATCAGCGAGTGCATCTGATTCTACCATGCGCGTAGCTTCCTCTTCAGTGACATAGTGTTTAATCGTTTCTAACCCCTTTGTAAAACGTTCAGTCAATTAAAATCCCTCCCATTTTTAAAAATATCCTATATTTTTATACAAAAACCCCAATTCCGCGTCTCCAGAATTGGGGATTGTCCTTCACATATGTAAGGTGCTCTTTTTCGTTTCACCCTCTGGTTCCTGCGAAAAAGGAAATGGTTTGTTCATAGTGCCTCACTGGACAGCTTTAATGAAGTTCTATGCAAAAGTCACGAAGACATGCACGCATTATGAATTGTGTGTAAATTGTGTGTGTGCCAGGCACTCTTTGGCTTTTTCAATTTGGATTTTTACTTGCTCAAAGCCTGTACCACCTAATGAATGTCGACGGCGAACAGCCGCTTCAGGTGCTAATACATCATAAATATCCGCTTCGATGAGCTCGCTTTCTTTTTTCATGTCTTCAATCGGTAAATCTAATAAATAGATGCCCTTTTGAATACAAGTAAAGACTAGTTTGCCAGTTACTTCATGTGCTTCACGGAATGGCATTCCTTTTGTTGCCAGGTAATCTGCAAGTTCCGTTGCATTGGAGAAGTCAGCGTGCACTGCCTTGTGCAGACGCTCTGTGTTGACAGTCATCGTGCGTACCATACCTTCAAAAATTTTCAATGAGCCAAGAATTGTATGTACGGTATCGAACATACCTTCTTTGTCTTCCTGCATATCTTTGTTGTACGTTAACGGTGTACCTTTTAAAACTGTTAATAAGCCCATTAAGTTACCGTAAACACGACCTGTTTTTCCACGAATTAACTCCGCCATATCAGGATTTTTCTTTTGTGGCATAATCGATGAGCCTGTTGAAAATGCATCATCTAGCTCGATAAATTTGAATTCATCTGTTGACCAAAGAATAATCTCTTCAGCAAAACGCGATAAATGTGCCATGAGTAATGAAGAATTACTTAAAAATTCAACGATAAAATCACGATCGCTTACTGCATCCATTGAATTTGCATAAACTTGCGAAAAGCCAAGTAGTTCCGCTGATTTAAGACGATCGATTGGGAAAGTTGTCCCAGCCATCGCTCCAGCACCTAAAGGTAGAATATCAATGCGTTTTACAGATTCAGTAAAGCGTTGTTTATCGCGCTCAAGCATCCAAAAGTAGGCCATTAAATGATGGGCAAACGAAATGGGTTGTGCACGCTGTAAGTGCGTGTAGCCAGGCGCAATTGTTTCAACATGCTCTTGTGCCTTTTCTAGTAGCGTTTTTTGGAACGTTTCGATTAAGCCAATTGCTTCCTGTACACGTTTCTTTAAGAAAATATGCATATCTGTTGCCACTTGGTCATTACGGCTACGACCTGTATGCAGTTTCCCACCAACAGGGCCGATTAAATCAATCAGCATTTTCTCCAAGTTTAAATGGATGTCTTCATTCGCAACGCTAAATTCAAGCTCACCAGCGATTGCCTTCTCTTGTAATTGTGCAAGGCCACCAAGAATGACCTCAACGTCAGCTGCCGGTAAAATTCCAGTTGCACCAAGCATTGTCACGTGTGCCACACTACCTTCTAAATCTTCCATTACAAGTTGTTGGTCAAAGCCGATAGATGCGCCGAACTCATCAACCCATGCTTCTGCTGATTTTTGGAAACGTCCGCCCCAAAGTTTTGTCATAACAGCTCACCTTTTCCTTAATTACTTATCGAAAAGGTGCAGTACAGCGCGAATGCTACACTACACCTAGGTTTTCTTTGTGCCTAGCTCCAGCACCCATCCCCTCGCGTCACGATCTGCTCCCTCAAGCAACAGTGGTGAAACGTTACTATTCGCTTCGGGCCGCAAGCAGCGTATGGGACCAAACAGGTGCTTGTGCTCTTCTTGACTATTTTTTATTTACTGAAGAGTTTACAACTGTTGGTAAGCCCCATAATTCGATGAAACCAACTGCTGAAGCATGGTTGAATGCATCTTCTTTTGAGTAAGTTGCAAGCTTTTCATTGTATAAAGAGTTTGGAGATTTACGTCCCTCAACGATTGCGTGACCTTTATAAAGTTTCACTCGAACAGTACCATTGACATATTGTTGTGACTCTTTTAAGAATGCTTCAAGTGCATCACGTAATGGAGAGAACCATAGACCATCATAGATTAATTCAGATAATTTTTTCTCAATTACTGGTTTAAAATGTGCTAATTCTTTTACAAGTGTTAAATCTTCAAGCTCTTTATGAGCAGTTAACAGTACTTTTGCACCTGGAATTTCGTAAACTTCACGAGATTTAATACCAACTAAACGGTTTTCTACGTGATCGATACGACCAACACCGTGTGCGCCAGCTACTGCATTTAATTCTTGAATTAAATCAGCAAGTTTCATTTCTTTGCCGTTTAGAGCAACAGGTTTACCAGCTACGAATTCGATTTCTACGTATTCTGCTTCGTCTGGTGCTTTTTCTACAGGAACTGTTAAACCATAAGCCTCTTCTGGTGGTGCTACCCAAGGATCTTCCATTACGCCCGCTTCATTTGCACGGCCCCATAGGTTTTGGTCGATTGAGAATGGTGAATCTAGTGTAGCAGGAATAGGTACATTGTGTTTCGCTGCATATTCGATTTCCTCGTCACGGCTCCATCCCCATTCACGAACAGGTGCTAAAACCTCTAAATCTGGATCTAAAGCTTTAATTGAAACTTCGAAACGAACTTGGTCATTCCCTTTACCTGTGCAACCGTGAGCAACTGCATCCGCGCCCACTTGGTTTGCGATTTCCACTAATTTTTTAGAAATAAGTGGACGAGAAAGAGCTGATACTAGTGGATATTTTTGTTCATACCAAGTATGCGCTTGTAAAGATACTAGTGCATAATTTTCAGCGAATTCGTCCTTTGCATCTACCATATATGATTCAACTGCGCCTACTTGAAGCGCTTTGTTTTTAATGAATTCAAGATCTTTTCCCTCACCAACGTCAAGACAAACTGCGATAACGTCCCAACCTTGCTCTTTTAACCACGGAATTGCTACTGAAGTATCAAGACCGCCTGAGTATGCTAATACTACTTTTTTATTTACCATGAAAAAATGCGCCTCCAATTGCTCTATAGGATATGTATGTTTATACATCCACTTAAAAGTTTATACACGAATAGTATCATGTTATAAAAATAAAAACAAGTGTATTTTTATAAAAAAATAGACTTTTACGTTTAATCATAAAAGTCAGTTATTACTTATTTTTAGCTACTATTCGTACAGTAAATATTTTCACTCGAAAAAACGATTAATTCCTAACAAGACGAATGTATACAATATAAAAAAACCTCCTGCTAAAAAAGAGAAGCCGTTTCAAAAAATCATTTGAAATGGCTTCTCTATAAAGGTTATTTCTTATTAAAAAATGGCTTACCTAAAAATTCAATCGTAGCAGGCGCTAAAGCATATAACTTACTCGATAACCCCATAATACGCGGTAAATTAACTTCACGTACTGGACGCTCAATTGTTTTGATCGTAGCTTGTGCAACTTCTTCAGGTGTTAGTAAAAATCTACCTAAAGACGCTCGATAACCACTTTCATCATTTACCTTATCCAAAAAGGGTGTATCAATCGGACCAGGGTGAATCGCAGTAATCTTGACATTAAATGGTGCCAGTTCCATACGTAGGCCGTTTGTAAAACCAACAATAGCATGCTTTGTTGCTGCGTAAACACTTGCCTTTGGTGTTGCTACCTTTCCTGCCTGTGAACCGATAAAAATAAGCTGGCCCTGCTCACGATCTATCATAGGCGCTGCTAAACGTTTTGCTAAGTAAATCGGTACACTGACATTGAGCTCAACCATTTGCGTAATCGCTTCATCCGATAATGCTGGCGCAATGCCAAACTTGCCAACCCCCGCAGAAAGTATGGCTACATCAAGAGTAGGTAACTGAGCACATACTTTGTCAATTGCTGTTAGTGTTGTTAAGTCAGCCTGAATAACATGTGCGCCTAATCTTTCCAGCGCTTTTAACGCTACTGCATTGCGACCTGTGGCATAGACCACGTGACCTTGAGCAACTAATAATTCAGTAATTTTCAAACCTACGCCACTAGTCGCCCCCGTAACAAAGATTGTCTTTTTATTCATTTTCATGTATAAACCTACTTTCGCTTAAACAGATAGACACCTTCATCATTTTTCATAGACGTCACAAGGTTTATTGCCTCTAAGTAGTCTAAATGACCAAGCGTTTTAGAAAGCGTTAGACCAAGCATACGCTGAAAAATCGATGGATATAATCGTTGTGTCATTTGTACCACTGTTAACTGATCATCACCGAGCAACTCACAAACCTTCATCGATTGCTGATGTTGGCGTTCAAGTCGCTTATCGATTAGATGTGGAATATCTTCTAAATCCGCACCATGCCCTGTATACATTGTTTTCACGGGCAATTGGCGTAAAATTTCAAGTGAAGCATTATATTGTAGTAACGATTTCGTGCGACCTAAAGAACGATCTAATGGTGGTTCAATTAGTGGATTGGGTGTAATCTTTTCAAGCAAAAGATCCCCACCTATGACATGATGTGATTTTTCATCCCAAAAAATTAAATGACTTTGTGCATGACCTAATGTTTCAAACGCCTGTAAACCAGGATGTCCAGGAACTTCATCACCGTCATTTAAAATTTGTGTCAATGGTCGTTCGCCTACTAGTTCTAATTCACGACGTACATGGACACTAGGCTGAATATATTCGTGAGGGACGCCATGTTCAAACAAACACTCACTATAAAACTGTTCATGATACTGTAAAAATTCTTCATCATGACGTAGCCATTTATCGTTATATGCATGCCCTAAAATCTCTGCATATGGAAACGCATCCACCCAACCTGCATGATCCGGATGGTGGTGGGTTAACACAACCTGTTCGATATCCTGCAACTGAAAACCGGCTGCCCGAACCCCCCATTTTAGAGCATCATATGCTTCCATTGTTTTTGGTCCAACATCAAAAATCGTTAGTGCATCCCCTTTGACAACAAATGCATTAACATCGCCTACTTCATAGGGTGTTGGTATTTCAATTTTGTATATAGACAAAGCTGTTCCCCCTTTAATGCTACTAATGAATACCAATTCATTCTATTTTACAAGTTTTTCTTCCTTTCGTCACCCTTCTGTTGACAGGTTGACGTATTATCAATATAATTTTGAATAATCTAATTATATATATGCATTGAGGAAACCAAGTACGTAATTGGTGAAGGAGTTTTAGAGAGTGTTACATTCGCTGCAAGTAACATCACCCACTCCCATTACCGAACCTACTTCTGAGCAGTTATGACAACATAACCGTCCCCCTTGCGATAAAAGGGCTAAGAGTTGTGCCAATTGGCAAACAAAGGTGGTACCGCGGAAACGACAGCGTTTTCGTCCTTCTATGTAAGGACGAGAGCGCTTTTTATTTTGAACTGGAGGTTTTTCTTATGAAAAAAATACTATTTATTGGTGCAGGCTCGATGGCAGAAGCATTAATGCAAGGCTGGATTAAGCAGAAGGTATTCACAGCGCAAGAAATTTACGTCACCAATCGCTCAGATAAAGAACGTCTACAATTTTTACACAGCACATACGGTGTGAACTATAGGATGGATGACGCCATTTATAGGCAAGCGGATTTAATCATTTTAGCGATGAAACCAAAGGATGCTATCGCTGCCATGCAAGAGCTGCTACCTAAAATTTCCAAACACACCGCTATTCTGTCCATTTTAGCTGGTATTGCCATAAACACTATAACAGAAAATTTAGGATTGCGACCAGTAGCACGTGTCATGCCTAATACTTCTGCAACGATTGGGATGTCAGCAAGCGGCATTGCGTTTAATGGTAAAGTTTCTATTGAGCATCGCACCATGTTCCTACAATTATTAGAGGCAGTCGGTTCCGTCATTGAAGTCGAAGAAGACCAGCTTCATGCCGTTACTGCACTTTCTGGTAGTGGGCCTGCTTATATTTATTACTTAATGGAGGCCTTTGAACGTGTTGGTACAGAGGTTGGACTTACCAAAGATACAGTAAGATTACTTATGACGCAAACGCTTGCTGGTACTGCTGAAATGTTAAAGCAATCTGTTGATGAGCCTGACGTACTTCGAAGAAAAGTAACAAGCCCAGGTGGTACAACTGAAGCCGGCATAAAAGCTCTTGAACAATACCAATTTAATGAAGCGATCACAGCATGTATTAAAGAAGCGGAAGCCCGATCTCGCGCACTTGCAAAAAGCACGTAATCCATGCAAAATAGAGTTAACGACTAGGAATTGGGAGGGATTTACATTGACTAAATTATTCGAACCATATCAATTACAAACTATTTCTTTAAAAAATCGTATCGTCATGGCACCGATGTGTATGTATTCTGCTCAGGACGATGGTTTAGTGACACCGTTCCATGTTGTGCATTACGCCACACGCGCAGCTGGCCAAGTAGGCTTAATCGTCGTGGAAGCTACTGGTGTAGTACCAGAAGGGCGTATTTCAAACAAAGATCTTGGCATTTGGGATGATTCACATATCGCAGGCTTAACACAGCTTGTAGACGGCATGAAGGCATACGGGGCAAAGACTGCCATACAGCTTGCTCATGCTGGACGTAAAGCAACAGTTGAAGGAGAAATATTTGCACCATCTGCCGTTGCGTATAGTGATGCTTATAAAACACCGACTGAAATGACGATAGAGGATATCGAATATGTAATAGAAGCCTTTAAACAAGCAGCCATTCGTGCGAGTAAAGCCGGTTTTGATGCACTTGAGATTCATGGGGCGCACGGCTATTTAATTAGTGAATTTTTATCCCCAGCAGCAAATAAACGCAGCGATGCATACGGAGGCTCACAGGAGAATCGCTATCGTTTACTGCGCCAAGTCATCGATGCCATTCGTAGTGTTTGGGATGGCCCGTTGCTCGTTCGTGTTTCTGCTGAAGACTATGCAGAAGACGGCACGACAATGGAAGATTTTATCGTATTCAGTCGCTGGATGAAATCACAGAATGTCGATTTAGTCGATGTCTCTACAGGTGGCGTTGTCCAGGCCCGCATCCACGTCTTCCCCGGTTATCAAGTGTCACATGCTGAACGGATTAAGCAAGGCGCTGATATGCCAACAAGTGCAGTTGGTCTAATTACAACCGCTATTCAAGCAGAAGAAATTTTACAAAATAATCGTGCTGACTTGATTTTCTTAGGTCGAGTACTCTTACGAGAACCCTATTGGCCACTACATGCTGCGAAAGAGTTAGGTGAAGAAGCGACACCACCCGTGCAGTATGTAAGAGGTTGGTAATTCAATAGCCATTTTTTTATTTAAAAACGTACGAGACGGTCACATGTGATTTTTTCACTACATGTGACCGTCTTTTCACTTTATTTACCAATCCATTCTTGTTCTAAAATACTGTAAATAAGAGAGTCACGCCAACCATCTTGTAATAAAATATTTTCTCTTATTCGACCTTCTTTTCTCATACCTTTTCATCTCTAGAAGTCATACTCCACATCTTTTTTCGCACGAATTTCCGCGAAAGCTTCGGCTACCATAACAGTATCCTCAGCTAAACGCTCTAAACGGAAAAGAACGTCATCATTGACAATTTCTTTCCGTAAAAAATCCTTTTCTTCTATAAAGACGTATGTCGGTACGATATGGGCTTTCATATAAGCGAGAATCGGTTTTAATTGCTGTTCTACCATTAAATAATGCTTGGACGTGCCAGCTGTCACGACCGTACTCACAACTTTATCACGAAAGGCATTTACAGGTAGTAAGTCGAAAATATTTTTTAATGTTGCTGGAATAGAAGCTTGGAAAGTTGGTGTGCCGATAATCAGTGCATCAGCAGCCATAATGGTTTCTGCCACATGCTTTGTATCACCCTCGTATTCAAAGTAATTGCGACCATCACTAAATTCTATTTTATATTCAGCGAGATCGAGTACGATAACCTCATGCTTTGGGTATTTTTCTTGAAGCATTTCAACCATTTTACTGATGGCAATTTTTGTTTTAGAGCCAACAATTGAACCAGCTAGTGCTACGATTTTCATGTTTCTCGCTCCTTATTTCGCTGTATATTTTTTAATTTCTGGTAATATATCATTGCCAATGATTTCGATGTTTTTCATAATTTTATCATAAGGTACACCACCAAAATCAATTTGGGCCATAAAACGTTGCATGCCATATAACTCATATTGATAGAGTATTTTTTCAATAATTTGCTCCTTACTACCAACCATAAGTGCATCACGTGTATCTGGCGCCTGGGCAAATTGCTGCTTTGGATACCCACTGCCACGAATTGCCTGGAAGCCTCCATTTAGATGTGGATACATCCCTTGTAAGGCATCTTTTGTTGTTTCAGCTACATAAAATAAGCTTGTTGTAGCGATTGGTAATTCCTTTGCATCAAAACCGCTTCTCTCAGCTGCCTCACGATAGGCATCCACAGAAGGCTTAAAGTTAGCTGCGGGTCCCCCTAATGTCGTTAACATCATCGGAATACCCATATAGCCTGCTTTAATGGCACTGGCAGGTGGTCCGCCTACCGCACGCCAAATTGGTAGCGAGCCATCTTTCGGCTGTGGCAAAATTTGAGCATTACGAAGTGGAGCTCGGTATTGCCCTTCCCAAGTGACAAGCTCTTCGTCATTAATTTTTTTCAGTAATTCCAACTTTTCCTCAAAAATTTCTTCATAAGCCTGGAGATCGACGCCAAGTAAATGGTAGGCACCCACACGAGAACCTCGCCCAGCAACAATTTCTGCACGTCCATTAGAAATTAAATCAAGCGTCGCAAAATCCTCATATACCCGTACAGGGTCAGATACACTCAGCACCGTAGCCGAGCTTGCTAATTTAATTGTCGTCGTTGCATGTGCAATCGCACCTAAAACGACAGTATGTGCCTGTGTTGTAAAATACGATTGGTGACTTTCACCAACGCCAAATACATCAATACCTGCTTGCTCTGCTAACTGACTTGCTTCGATTAGCTCTTGAAGACGTTGCTGTGCAGATATTCGTTCACCTGTTAAAGGATTTGGTATGTGATCCCCTAACGAATACAATCCAAATTCAATTCCTTTTGATTGGTTTATACGATATTTTTCCATTATTGTTCTCCCCTTTACTCTAATGGTTCTAAAATTGCTTCAATTTCAGCTCGTTTTTCTTCCAAAAATGGCGGCAAATCAAGCCCTTTTCCAAGATCTTCTACAGGAGAATCCACGGTAAACCCAGGGCCATCTGTAGCCATTTCAAATAGAATGCCGTTCCGATCTCTAAAATAAAGACTTTGGAAATAATAACGGTCCACAACGCCTGTGCTCTCTAATCCACGAGCTTTAATTAATACATCCCATTGTTGAAGTTCCTCCACTGTCTCTACACGTAAAGCTAAGTGGTGAATACTTCCACGACCAGGTTTTTCACTTGGTCCCTCCAGTTCCTTCACAATAACCTCGCCTAGTGTTTCTCCTTCAATGGACTGCAGGCGAGCTTCTTTGTCATTTTCCGTGACAACTGTATAGTGAAAAAGTTCTTGTAATAACTTCACGGTACGACTTAAATAACGGACTGTAATTTCTACTGTGCCCATTCCTAAAATACGGTGTTCCACAGGAATTTCTGAACTTTCCCATACTTGCCAATCAGCTGGCGTTTCTTGATTGTGATGATTTAATAGCACCATTCGCAAGCCTTCATGATCCTCAAAATACAACGCATCTTTGCCCGCATAGGTCATAATCTCACTATGTTGAACCTCTAAAAGCTCAAAACGATTTTTCCAAAACACGAGACTGTCATAGCTTGGCACCAAAAGACCAATGCGCGTAATCGCATTCGTACCACGTACTGTACGTCCAGCAACAGGCATCTCAAAAAAGGTTAATTCAGTACCAGCGGCTCCTGTTAAATCTCCATAAAATAAGTGGTACATAGACGGTGAATCCTGGTTGACTGTTTTTTTCACACGACGTAAGCCAAGGATTTTTGTATAAAAATCATTATTACGTTTGCCGTTTTTTGTTAGCATAGATATATGATGATGCCCGCTTAATTTGCGCATTTTTACTTCCTCCATTTTCTTCACTTGATTAAGCAAGTGATAGCGTAAAAAAAATCACACACGTGGTAATTTTTTTTCTCGACTGTGTTTTTCTAGTTTGGACATGAGTGAATACAATGATTTTATTTCTTCTTCTGATAATACATCTTCGAAAAATGAGGATTGAAAGTGAAGCTGACTTGGTGTCGCTGCATCAATCATCTGCTCACCTTTGACCGTTAGCGAAATCGTTTTTGTCTTCCAATTTTGCTTACGCTCAATCAGACCATCCTTTTCAAGTCGAGCAAGCATACGAGACATCCCACCTTGTGTGACCGTAACTTTCTCAGCTAACTGTGATTGCGTTAATGGTGCATATGTCTTGATTTGTATTAACACATCGAATTGGGCGGTTGTTAAATCAAAACGCTTTAAAAAGTCATTCGATAGCTGGTTACTTTGATTTGTAAAGCGCATCATACGCAACCAGGTAAGTGATCCTAGTGTGTGTTTTTGCATCACTTTGTCCTCCCCTCTTTGGACTGTACCATCACTTTACCACGCAAGTGATAAGTTCGCAAGAAAAATATCTCGAATTTGAGATATTTTCAGTCTATAGAATACCATGCGTCGTAATTGGATGTAGATTCCCTTTAAAAGCAAATGAAATTCTTCCCGTTTCCTCAGACACAACCATTATCAGCGCATCGCTCCGTTCACTTAAGCCTATTGCAGCTCGATGTCTTGTACCTAGTTTTTTTTCGCCCGTATAGATATCTGAAAGAGGCAGAACATTTGCTGCTGAAACAATTTTATTATGATTAACTAATACAGCTCCATCATGCAGTGGACTTCCTGGGAAAAAAATAGATTCTAATAACGAATGCGTTATTTCTGCTCCAATATGAATACCAGGTTTTAAGAAAGGATCAAGTGAATCTTCTCTCTGTATCACAATTAATCCACCATGCCTTCTCATCGACATATTCTGGACGCAATTTGATAGCTCTGGATATTTTTCAGTAAACGGAGACAAATAACAATTTAAATAAAATGTTGCAGCCCGCATTTCAATCGTTATAAATTTCTCTTTGATTTTCTCAAAATTTCCAAGAAGACAATTTGCTTCTGTATCCATTGCCTCTATACTTTGCTGTAACGACATGATGACTTGACTAAGTTCCTCTTTTACTGTTTGTTTCATTGGTGAAAAATCACAATTTGATTGATTCATAGAAACACACCTCTTTTCTAATATAGTGATAAATCACTTTTTTTAGTTTCTCTATCTAAATTTTTTTTATTCGCCTTGGATGCACTTCAGCAATAATTTCCTTTATTTTCAAAAAATAAAGGCGACTACCTATTCAAAATTAAACAAATAGTCGCCTATTTTTTGTCTCAAAAGATATAAGTCGTGCACCATGTTAAATATAGCCTAACGCAAAATAACTACCAAAGGAAGTTTCAATAACTTGTCTAAGGTACCTGCTGTTGCCCTGATTGTGAACAGCTTGGTATAATTTTGCAGGGAAATAGCCTCTGCCTAAAAAAGCACACGCCATTCGTAGAATATCTACCAATGGCGTGTGTTGAATTCATCTGGTAGTTACATAAGACCAGCACGAATTTTCTTGACAATACTGTATGTAGTAAAAGCAGCTGCTGGTGCAAGGACTGCAATAAAGATAAGCCATACTTTCAAGCTTTCTGTTGACTTAAGTACTTCATAGTTTGTTGTGACATAAATAATAAGCCCGCCTAATAGTACATAGCTCAGCACGTTTGGAAAAATAACAAGTAAACGTAAAACAGCTGGTGGCATTTTTTGTTGACTCATATAACCACTCCCCTTTTACTCAATTATACGTAAATCATCTATTAAACGCACTATATTTCTATATTTCACGCGCACTCTATCATCGTATAATTTAAACTTTATATTTACCTGCCGAGTGCTGTAAGTTAGTTGCGGTTGTATTTAATATTTCGATGATAGTGGTCATTTCATTCATGCTTGTAGCTTGATCTTGGGCCATTTGTGCAACGGCATCTACACTTGCGGACGTCTGTTTTGTCAAATTAGAAACATCCTCCATCGTAGCCGTTACTTGCTCTGTACTTGCGGCGATTTCTTCAGTTGCACTCGATACGATATCCACTTGATCTGCTAAAACCTGAACGTCATTGCAAATACCTTGAAAAGAATGCTGTGCCTCGTTTGCAATGGCACGGCTAGTATTTAATACATTCGCTGTTGAATGAATAGCTTTTACGATTCCAGTCGTTTCATTTTGTACATTCACTACAACTTGTGAAATACGTTCAGCAGCCTCTTTCGATTCTTCAGCTAATTTTCGGACTTCTTCCGCTACAACGGCGAAACCTTTCCCTGATTCACCAGCTCGTGCTGCTTCAATAGACGCATTCAATGCGAGTAAATTTGTTTGATCGGAAATGCCTGTAATAACATTTGTAAATTCGCCTATCTTTTCTGATAGTTTTTCTAAATTCTCTGTACGTGAAACTGATATATTTGTTTTTTCATATACCTCTACTAATTGTTTTAGTAAACGATTCATCGTTTGAAGACCATCATTCGAATTTTCCTCTGTATTACGAGAAATCGAAGAAATTTCTGCAATTGATTGTGAAATATGTTGAATACCTCTTGCCAATTCTTCCATGGAATGAGCACTATCTTCAGTATTTTTTTGTTGGGCAAATGAAGCTTGAGCAACCTGTCTTGATTCTTTTTGAATAACTTCGGATGAATCAAATGTATGATGGGCATTCTCATATATACTGTAGGTGGCTTCTTTAATTTGCAAAGCCTCCTGTTTCAAGCCACACATAATTTGCTGGAAGTTTTCCATCATTCCATTAAAAGATTTCACCAATTGACCAATCTCATCTTTTGACGTTACATTAATTCGCTTCGTCAAATCAGCCTCTCCTCTGCTAATCTCCTCTAATGAATTACGTACACTTAAAATACGTGAAACTTGTCTAGAAATTGTTAGACTCGTTGTAAAGAAAATCACACAGACTACAATTACAGCAGCAATAATTGTACCTATTAAAATATTTGAGAGAATTGCGTTTGAAACAACAATCGCCAAATATGTACCATTTGATAGTGGCTTCACATATTGTGTCACGCGTATTCCTTCATATCTTCCAGAAAACTCAGGTGCATTCGTGCTAAATTTCTCCTTTGTAAACCCAATATCCGCTAAATCTTTGTCCGCTGTTGCAACCATGGAATTTCCTGCGTCATTTACAACCGCGGCAAATAGCACAGTTGAAGACAAATATTTGTTTAGTTCCTTTATATAATATTCACTACCAATACTTGCTTCTAAATCTAATAGCTGTAGTCCATGTCGAGCTACTTGTACAATCTTCGGTGTAGCTGGATTCCAGCTACTAACACCAACAAACTTAAAAAACTTATCATCTATATCTCGATTTTGTGCTTTTTGGACAATTTCTGTGGCACGTCCATCTAATAGCTGCATATATTCTGCCGCTTGTCCGTTAGGATCCGAGCCAAAGTTAAAGTCAATTGATGGTGCTACTGATGTGACGGTCGTATTCCCCTGATCATCGGTACTCCAAATTTCATCAATACCACCGCGTTCAGCAATAGCCTTTAAGTCTTCATATGTAGCACCTTTGTCAATAATGTACGAAGCCATCACTGATTCGGCAATCATTTCTTTTTCCATAATTTCTTCTGCTTTTGCCCTCGCTTGAATAGCCCCTTCCATTCCCATAACAATCGAGTTGGCAAGAGCTTCGCCATTATTCTTTACACTTTTATTAGTTGCTTGAAAAATATAAATAGAAAATGCGCCAATTACTATCACCACCATGCCCATAATTACCAACATCATTTTCCATTTCATAGATTTCTCCATTGCCTATCCCCCCGAATACGGTTTTTTCATTTCATCATACAATATAAATCCATTTTGTATAGATAATCCCCATAAAATCGCTATAAAATTACAATTCCAAGGTCAATTTAGCACGTTTTTGTTAGAAATTAGCCTTCATTTAATGAATTACACTATTATATTTTTCTTATATTTAGCACTTTAGTCCCTGTTGAAGTGATGAAAAAACACCTTTTCTAATGAATTATCATCAAAAAAGGTGCCTTTTCTATATGGCTTGATTCAATACTTCTATACAATTATTTTAAAATAATTTATTACTATTCCAAGTGAACACTGCTTGATCATACGTTAGGAATGTATGTGGGAAAATTTCTTGAGCTTGCGCTAGGAAAATTGGCAGATCATGTGGCAAAAATCGGGCACTTAAATGATTGAGGAGTAAATATTTTGCATCTGCTCGACTTGCAACCCTAGCGGCTTCCACATTTGTGGAATGTCCATAGTTTGCAGCCAATTGCGTTGTATCGCCATCGAACGTCGCTTCATGAATCACAATATCTGCCTGCTCTGCAAGCGTTATCGCCTCTTCACAGAATTTTGTATCGCCTAAAATAGTAAGCGTGAAGCCTTTTTTCGGAGGTGTTACAACATCAGTAGCTTTGATAATTGTGCCATTTTCAAGTTCAACATTGCTCCCTCTCTTTAACTGGCCGAGCAGTGGACCCTTTGGCACGCCGAAAGCTTGGACTTTCTCCATGAGCAATTCTCCCGGTAATTCCTTTTGCTCAATTCGGTAACCAAAACATGGTATAACATGACGTAATTCACTTGCTCGTACAGTAAATTGTACATCTTCGTAAATAACGCCTTCTTGTACTTCTACAAACTGCAGTGGATACGTTAAATGGGTTTTCGACAATGCCAATGTTTGCTCAACCCATTGCTGTAATCCTACTGGTCCAAAAATTGTTAATGGCTCATCTCCTCCTTGAAAGGAACGAGAGCTAAGAAATCCTGGCAGACCAAAAATATGATCGCCATGCAAATGTGTGATAAATATTTTCGTTACTTTACGTGGTTTTAAGGAAGTTTGCAATATTTGGTGTTGTGTCGCTTCGCCACAATCAAAAAGCCACATTTCACCAATTTCATCTAGAAGCTTTACCATTAGAGCACTCGTATTACGCTCTTTTGAAGGCATGCCTGCGCCTGTCCCTAAAAAATGTAGTTGCACATATGCCACCTCAATTCTTTTTCTGTCGTTCTATTGTACCCTATTGCTGAAAATAAGAAAAACCTTTGGTGGCAAGCTTTCTCCAAAGGTTTTTTCTTTATCCCGCATTAACGGTCAGTAATTTATCTGTTCCGAAAGCGAAGCGTCAGGTACAAGACGCCCACCTCAAGTTGAAAGATGACAACGAGTCAACTAGGTGGCGATCAACTGACCGTAAAAGCCCGATTGGTTCGGGGCAACAGGATGTTTTATGTGCGAAAGCGAAGCGGCGGCGGCAGATGTTTTATGTGCGAAAGCGAAGCGGCAGCGACAGATGTTTTTTGTGCGAAAGCGAAGCGTCAGCAACAGGATGTTGGTCACACAAGCTTTTTCACAGGATATGAAGGTTTTAGCTTGTGTTCCTCTATTTATCGTGGGGGATGAAGATAACCCCCACGGATTGAAGTTTCACTTTATTTCGGTTC
Organism: Lysinibacillus sp. NPDC048646; assembly: GCF_050272295.1. Lineage (NCBI taxonomy): Bacteria > Bacillati > Bacillota > Bacilli > Caryophanales > Bacillaceae > Lysinibacillus > Lysinibacillus sp. NPDC048646. The sequence goes on along the minus strand of NZ_JBNNLZ010000029.1, from coordinate 38,186 downwards.
CCAAGACACAAGTGCAGCATGGAAATCATGACGGTAATAAAAACGTCCATCCTTTTCTTCTATAAACGGTGCGAGCGACTCTTCAATATGAGCTCTACTAAAATCCGAATTCAGTATTTTTTTACTCTGTGTCGTAACAAGTTGCTCATACGTTTCGTATTCATATACACGTTTCAACGGAAGTATTTTGCATTCTGCATAAATGTCCATCTCATACAGCAAATTTAAAAATTCAATATAATCTCTTCGTGGAAACTTGATATCATAGCCATACTTTGCATGCAATATTTCATAATGCGGTTGGATCGGGCCTGTCGTCATCCCGATAATCGCACGTTTTTTAGCAAGACGATTCATATGGTAAAGGGCCGATTTGATTTCATACATGCGGTAAAAACAATTGACACCAATGACAATATCATGCGCTTTCAAGTCATTTTCACCAAGCGCTTCCCATTTTGCGTAAACATAAGAAACATGTTCCTGATCTTGTAAGCAACTTTGTAAATACGTCAGTATACTTTCTGAGCTATCGACACATGTCAGCTCGTGAACATGATCAGCAAGTGGAAATGTATAATTACCCCAGCCAGGTCCGATTTCAAGGACTGAATGTTCTGGCTGAATAGTTCCTTTAATTTCTTCAAAAATACACGCAGCATAAGGATCCGTTTGTCCAGCATTTTTACGGGCAATCGACTGCGCCCAAAATTGCTCCTCTAATTGATCATTGACCATTCTTTCAGGCATATGCCCATGCCAGTCCTTCATACCTTCCTGCCATAATGCCTCGTAATTAATGGCTAACGGTCCCTTTCTTGTCATACAGGTACCTCTAATTTCATGATTTCGTATATTTTTTTTATATCGAGATTAGCACGCACATGCTTTGCCAGCATATTGTAAGCGTCCTCTCTACGTTCTGCGTCACTCTTTACATCACTTGGTAATGCAGCGAGCCCTTTTTTCATGCGAATGTCATTGACAAGTTGTCGTGTAAAGGAGCGATTATGGAATAAACCGTGGAAATATGTGCCGATTACTTGTTCATCAGCACTTACTGCCCCGTCCTCTCGCCCATCTGTAAGTTGTAAAAATGGTGCTACTTCATCACGCAAAATCTTTGTACGTCCAAGATGAATTTCATAGCCTGTAAGCGTATCCTGTCCTCTTGTTCCTGTCATTTGAACCGTTTTTTTATCGCCAACAAAAACGGTTTCCATAGGTAATAGCCCTAGACCTTCGGCTGAGTCGCCATTGCCTTCTACTGCATCAGGGTCTAGTAACGTTTCGCCAAGCATTTGGAAGCCACCACAAATGCCAATAATTTTTGTGCCCCGTTCGCGTAAATTAGCGATCGCTTGATCAAAGCCCTGTGCCTTTAACCATGCTAAATCATCTATTGTACTTTTTGTTCCAGGTAGTATAAGTAAGTCGGGCGTACCAAGCTCATTGACATTGCCAATTAAACGTACACCAACCTCCGGCTCATCGAAAAATGGATCAACATCCGTAAAGTTCGAGATGCGCGGCAAGCGTATCATTGCCACATCCACTGCAAACTCCCCTGCTTTTGGCTTTTTAAAGCGCAATGAAGATAGTGCAAGCGAATCCTCAGCCTCAATATTGACTTCTACATACGGCACAACACCAAGTACAGGAATGCCCGTTTCACGCTCTACCCAGTCAATGCCATCATCAAGTAATTCACGCATCCCTCTGAATTTATTAATGATCAGCCCTTTGACACGTGCACGTTCTGCATCGTCTAGCAAGGCAAGCGTGCCAACAATCGACGCAAACACGCCGCCTCTATCGATATCAGCAACTAGAACAACCGCTGCATCTGCTAAATGAGCCATGCGCATATTCGCGATATCACGGTCCTTTAAATTGATTTCTGCTGGACTTCCCGCTCCTTCAAGCACAATGACGTCATATGTATTCTGTAAAGTCCGTACAGACTTTTCAACGATTGGCATTGCTTCCTGTACGAAATTATTGCGATAACTTTTGGCGTCCATGTTCAAAAAATGTTTGCCATGTACTATGACTTCAGAAATCATGTCTTGCTTTGGCTTAAGCAAAATAGGATTCATATCTGTCGTCGCGACAACACGTGCTGCCTCCGCTTGTACACCTTGTGCACGACCAATTTCTCCGCCATCCTGTGTGACAAATGAATTAAGCGCCATATTCTGCGATTTAAACGGTACTACCTTTAGTCCATCGTCCGAAAATATACGACACAGTGCTGTACAAATCATACTTTTCCCAACATCAGAAGACGTTCCTTGAATCATGATAGATTTTGCTGGCATAGTCTTTTTTCCTCCGTTTTTATAGTTGAAGCGAGGGGGTTCTGTTCCGTTCCGCGGGTATTCTCATCCTTTCCGCGGGTTTCCTACTGAAACGCGGGTATTCTGCACAGTTCCGCGGGTTTTTCCTACTGAAACGCGGGTATTCTGCACAGTTCCGCGGGTTTTTCCTACTGAAACGCGGGTATTCTGCACAGTTCCGCGGGTTTCCTACTGAAACGCGGGTATTCTGCACAGTTCCGCGGGTTTTTCCTACTGAAATGCGGGTATTCTGCACAGTTCCGCGGGTTTCCTATTGAAACGCGGGTATTCTGCACAGTTCCGCGGGTTTTTCCTACTGAAACGCGGGTATTCTGCACAGTTCCGCAGGTTTTCTCATCCTTCCCGCAGATTACGCAGCGGGAATTCAACTTTTTACTGCTTAGAATTCTAGTCCTTTAACAGCCGGAATTCCCTCATCATAATAATGCTTTGTCGCATCAATTGTTGATACTAAATCCGCCATTGCCATCAGCGCTGGATTTGCACTACGCCCTGTTACCACAAGGTGCATCGTTGTAGGACGCTGTTGAATGGCTTCAATCACTTCAGCTAATGGAAGCACATCATCAATTGGAAACTTTGTGATTGCTAAAGCATTATTTAACTCGTCTAGTACAAGTAAATCAATGCTGTCATCTTGCAAAGCTACCTTTGTTTTTTTCCAAGCTTTTGCAAGGGCTGCGCGATGCTCCTCTGGCGTTTTTGTCCAAGTGAAGCCTATGCCCATTTGCTCCATTTCTACACCGAGCTTTCGCAGGGCGATTTGCTCGCCATACGTACGTTCTGGTGATTTAATGTATTGCATATATCTCACATTTAAACCACGACCTACTGCACGTAAGGTTACACCTAGTGAAGCAGTCGTTTTTCCCTTACCCTCACCAGTGTATACTAATAACAAGCCTTTTCTAGCCATTCTTCATGCCTCCCTTAAAGCCACGTTGTTTTTTCTTCAAATGGCGTACGCTTCTTGTCTTTTAGCTCCTGCTCTTCTGGATAGCCAAGGAAAATTGTACCGACTACCTTTTGACCTTCATTCGCACCGATAAATGTATGCATACGTGCATCATGGACAAGCCCAACACCTCGCGTACGCCATACAAAACCTAGCCCTTGTTCTTCAGCTACTAACCACATAGACATAATAGCACTGCAAACTGCAAAGACATTGTCTGCTGTTGCATCGGCATCATCTTCTACAATATCTGCTGTCACCACAATGGCAACAGGCGTTGTTTGTACCACTTTTAAAGAACTTTCCACTAGATTTGGCTTTGTTGGAAAACGTTCTTGCAAATAAGCACTAGCCATTTCTTCATAACGCTTCATGGCTTCGTCTTGCATCACATAAAAATGCCAAGGCTCACGCATACGGTCATTAGGCGCAAAAGTAGCTGCCTGCAAAATTTGTGCAATTTTCTCTTGTTCAACAGGCTGTGTTGTGTAATTTCGAATTGCTCGTCGATTTCTTAACGCTTCAATGACTGTCATGATTGTTCCTCCTTCTTTTCCATTCGCTCCGGCGCCATACCGTTCTTCATATACCATCTTGCTGCAAGTGACTTGTGCTGCATCATGTTATAGTGAGACCTTGCTCTTTAAACCATTGAATTCTGTCGCGAACATTGACAACATCTCCTACAACTATCATAGAAGGATTATGATAGCCTTCACGTTCAATTATTGCAGCGATATCGTCAAGTTGGCCTGTAATTGTGCGCTGTTTATCGGTTGTTCCCCACTCAATCACTGCCACTGGCGTAGTTGCTTTACGCCCATTCTCTATTAATTTTTTTGAGATGTAGGAGATATTGCCAACACTCATATAAAAAGCAACTGTATCGATTCCTGTTGCCAGTGCCGGCCAGTTTAAAAAATCTTGCCCTTTTTCCTCACGTCCATGTCCTGTGACAAGTGCAAAGCTTGTGGCAAAATCGCGGTGTGTGACAGGGATTCCTGCGTAAGCTGGTGCTGCAATACCCGCCGTAATACCTGGCACGATTTCATAAGCAATGCCATGATTTTTTAAGATTTCGGCTTCCTCTGCACCACGACCAAAAACGAACGGATCGCCACCTTTTAACCGTGTGACAACTTTGCCTTCTTGTGCCCTTTCGACAAGTAGCGCATTGATTTCATCTTGAATAAGGTGATGTCTACCAGGCAATTTACCACAGTACACAAGTTCAGCATCTTGCTTTGCTGATTCTAACAATTTCGGGTTCACAAGACGATCGTATGCAATGACATCAGCTTTTTGGATACATTCAAGTCCATACACCGTAATGAGCTTTGGATCTCCCGGACCAGCTCCTACTAAATACACTATTCCGTCCTTCATCACGATTCTCCCGTCAATAAGTGTTGTAAAAAAGCTTCCCGTCTATCAATCTCTCCACTACGTGTCCACTCTAGTAAACTTGGTTCAAGCAATGCTTGTAGCGCTGCACGTCGTTTATCGCCCTTTTCAAACTTAGTAGCAACCATTAAACGTGCCTGCTGTAAAAAACATACATAGTCTTCATAGACTGCATCAAATTGCTCAGCTAAATCTTCCTTAATTTTACGTGCTAAAGCTGGACTGGCACCTGATGTTGAAACGGTCAAAACAAGAGGACCACGGCGAACAGTAGCGGGTGTAATAAAATCACTCTCACCTTGTGCATCTGCCCGATTTAATAGTTGCCAATGCTGGGCCGATTCCTGTACCGCTTCATTCACTGTCGTATTATTTGTGGCCGCAATGATCAGCGATGCATCATCTAGATCACGTGGCTCAAATGCCTTTTCACGCCATGTAATTTGCCCAGTTTCTACAAGGGGTTGTAGTGTTTCGTGCAATGTTGGACTCACAATAACTATATGTGCTTTAGCTGGTAAGAGGGATGCCACCTTTTGCGATGCGACATGTCCTCCACCAACAATCACTACAGTTTTATATTCGATATTTAAATGAATTGGAAAATAATTAGTCAAAATTTTTCACCCTCTTACAAGCTGCCAACCAGTTATCGACAAGCTTTGGATTGGATACAAAATGAAAATGCGTATAGCCAGCAACTAAATTGCCCGCCTGATAACCCTCTTGTTTTTTGCCAAAGCGTCCTTTTGTTTCGTAGGCTGGCGTTTCATGTACACCACTATACTTTGAATAGTGGAATTCATGTCCCTTCGCCGCTTCATCCACACCGATTAAAAAGTTTGCTTTCGTGCCGGAAATTTCACGGTAGCCAAGTGCTGCAAGCTTTGTTTGCATCGCTATCTCACCTGGAATAACACCAAGCATGTCAAAGCGTTGCCCATCACTATTCGTTATGGCTTCAGTCAAATACATAAAACCACCGCATTCAGCTAAGGTTGGTAACCCCTTGTTAATGGCCTCACAGATTGATTTCTTTGACACTATGTTGCCAGCAAGTGTATCGGCAAATTCCTCTGGGAAGCCCCCACCAATATATAGACCGTCTGCGTCCATCGGCACAGGTTCATTGGCCAAAGGTGAGAAGAATTGCAACGTAGCCCCTTTTGCTCGAAGGAGGGCCAGATTTTCTTCGTAATAGAAGTTGAATGCAGCATCCTTTGCCACAGCAATATGAATATGCTGATCTTCCTGCTGGTCAAATAAATCACCGGTTTCCTCAAGAACTGGTGCCTTTGTTAAATCTAGCAATTTCTCTAAATCTATCGTTTCTGTCATTAAAGCCCCTAGTTTGTCAAAAAACGAATCAAGCTCACCACGTTCTATAGCAGGAATTAACCCTAAATGTCGACTGGGCATATCAATTCCTGCTTCACGTTTTAAATAACCAATGACAGGAATACCACACTCCTGTTCAATCGCTGCTTTGGCAATCTCATAGTGACCGATACTTCCTACTTGATTGGCAATGACGCCAACAATTTGCGGTTTGTCAGATAGCATTTGGAAGCCCTTTACCACCGCTGCCACACTTCGTGCCATACTTGCGCAATTGACGATTAAAATAACAGGGCTTTCTGTAATGACACTAACATCAGCAGCAGATCCCGCATCAGATAAGGGGCTTTTACCATCATAGAAACCCATAACACCCTCGATAATCGAAACATCTGCATCCATACTTGCACGTGCGACAATATCACGCACAGCATCATGCGAAAACATCCAACTATCGATATTACGAGACACACGGCCAGTCACAGCTGTATGGTAGCTAGGGTCTATATAATCAGGACCGCATTTAAAGCCTTGTACGACTTTACCTTGTTCCTGCAACGCTTTCATCAGACCAATGGTAAACGTCGTCTTTCCAACACCACTACCAGTTCCTGCAAGTACAAAACGATTTGTTTGCATAGGCTACCTCCTTAAAATGTTAATGTTGCTACAGAAATCGTCGCATTCCCTGATTTTTTCTTTGGCAGCACAAGCGACTCCACTTGTGCATAGCGCATAGCAGCCGGCTCACTAACACCATATGCGCCAGTATATTTATAGACCGTGTCAGACGATGACGGGAAATCAATTTCATTTAACTCTGCTGGTGTATATGTGATGAACGCCCAATCATATTTCTTTGTGACAGCAAGGAAGCACTGCTCGTCTTTTTTCAAATCAATCGTACACAGCGCTTTGACACTTTTTTTCGATAATTTTAATTCAGCAAGTGTCTCATCAATGACTTGTTCAATTTCTTCAAGTGACGTACCACGATTACAGCCCATCCCAAGCACAACCGATTTCGGACGATAGATCACACCATTCTCAAGAAGTACTTCTTCCGCTGGCTCAATGATACGGTCCGTAATCAATAATGTTGCATGGGGTTTCGCCTCCATCGCAGCTTGCGTCGATGGATATAGTTTGATTTGCTCCGGCATCGGTGTCTCACGCATCCACCAATCACGTTCACCCGTTTCTTGCACAATCGCAACATGTTCCTCGTTGACAACAGAGGCACTTACAGGCGTAAGCTTGTCTGCACTATCCCATACCCAACCAAAGCGGGCGCCAAATAAATCAACTGGAATTGTTTTTTGTACATCCGAAGCCGTTGTTATTATTGGGTTTGCACCAAGCGCAGCAGCGACTTCATGTGTAAGCTCATTGGCACCACCTAAATGACCTGATAGTACACTTATCACATTTTCCCCACGGTCATCAATGACCACCACACCAGGGTCTGTCTTCTTATCCTGTAAAATTGGCGCAATCATACGCACAACCGCACCGAGTGAAATGATTAAAATTAAGCCTTTATATTGCTTAAATAATGTGGGCAATAACAGGCGCACTGTGCCAGTAAAAAGCTGAATATGTTTTTCCGCTTCGTCGCCCTGCTCAAATTTACTCATATAATATAAATCACTCGCCGCAAATGTTTGTTGCAGTCTACGTCCAATTTGTACGCCATGCTTTGTAATGGCTACAACTGCATAAGCATTACGTTGATCAACTTCTGGCAAAACGCCCTCTTGCAATTCAATCACTTGTCTTCACACCTTTTCGGAAACCATGCGTAAAGGTCGCATCATATAATTTCGAACGGTATTCATCTTTATCATGAATGTTCGGATCTAATGCCCAGCCTGCTAAAATCATCGCATGTTTACGAATGCCATTGACACGCATTGCTTCATCTAATTCAACTAATGTCGTGCGCACAATTTTTTGATCTGGCCAAGAAGCACGTTGAATCACTGCCACCGGTGTATCATCAGCCCATCCTGCATTTTGCAATTCTTTGACGATTTTCTTTGTTAATGTGGCACTTAAGAATAGCGCAATCGTACAATGATGGCTCGCTAAATCACGTAACTTTTCAAACTCCGGTACAGGTGTACGCCCTTCAGCACGTGTTAAAATAAGCGTTTGCGTTAAATCAGGGATTGTCAGTTCTGCTCCGATTGCCGCCGCAGCTGCAAATACTGAGCTAACACCAGGAATAACCTCATAGCCAATGCCTTCTTTTTTCAATAGTGCAACTTGTTCCATGATTGCACCATACATAGCAGGGTCGCCTGTGTGCATACGTGCTACTACTTTGCCCGCATTGACACGATCTACCATCACCGCAACCATTTCCTCTAAGTGCATACCCGCTGTACGAATAACCTCTGCATCAGGTTTTGCTTTGGCAATGAGATCTTCATTTACCAAAGAATCTGTATACATAACAACGTCTGCTGTTTGTAACATATGTAAACCCTTCACCGTAATTAAATCTGGATCCCCAGGGCCAGCACCGACAATATATATTTTCTTCATTATTTACGCACCACCATTAACGTTAAATATTCTAAATCGACACCATCTAATTCTTGAACATCCCAAATAATTTCCTCGTCTGACGTTACCTTTGTCACAACCGATGCCTTATCCAGTAAATCTAAATCGCGCAGTACTTCCAGCATTAAGTCAATAACTTTTGCAACTTTAATGAAAACAACCGCATCATGACTTTCAATTGCTTCTCGCATAGCATCATAATCGTCATGAGCAGGAATAATTGCTACACGATCATCGCCGTCCGCAAGCGCAATACCTAGTCGCGAAGCTGAGCCATTGAATGATGAAATACCAGGCACTGTACGAATTTCTACTTCTGGATGCATATCCTGCATAAGCTTCATCATATGGATGAACGTACTATATAATAGTGGGTCCCCTTCCGTCACGAACGCTACGTCCTTACCCTCTTGCAGTTTGCCATATACAAGCTCCACGGATTTTGTCCATTCACGTTCTAACACAGCCTCATCCTTTGTCATAGGGAACACGAGACCGAGCATATCTTTCTCTTCTGGGTTTATATACACATCTACGATACGATGCGCATAACTTTTACTGCCCTTCAATTTTTTCGGATACGCAATAACTGGCGACTCCTGAATGACACGGAATGCCTTAACTGTAATTAACTCTGGATCGCCAGGGCCTACGCCTAAGCCATATAAAATACCAAGATTACTCATGATTCTCTTCCTTTCGATGTGCCGAAATAATAAAAATCGGATTTAATGGGACAAAACGGGTCATATCTAGAATCGGTTTACTACGTGCAAGCTGCGCCTGCAAAATATCGACAGCAAAGCCACATGCTTTAAACGCTTCAACCGCCTTATATAAATTTTCTATTGTTGCTGCATTTAAGACAATGCGTCCATTCGGTTTCAATCGTGTACAGCACAACTGTAATAGCTCCACCATTTCTCCACCTGTACCACCGATAAAAATCGCATCTGGATCAGGGAAATTTTCAAGTCCTGTCGGTGCTTTACTATGAATCGCGGTTATATCCACACGGAATTTCTGCTGATTTTGCATGCAGTTTTCTAAATCAGGTGCATTTTTTTCCACCGCGAATATTTGCCCTTCTGGTGATAGTTTGCCAGCCTCAATAGCCATTGATCCTGTACAAGTGCCTACATCCCAAATGATGCTATCCTTTTGTAACTGCATTGCCTGTAGACTTAACACACGAATTTCCTTCTTGGTAATAAGCCCTTTATCTGGCTTACGCTGTGAAAATTCTTCATCATCAATGCCTAGTGGATAGCGTTTTGGTGCGGATGTTTGCTGTAAAATAACTACATTCAGTGGTGAAAATATAGCCGTTTGTAATTCATCTAGGGAATACCAACCATATTTTTCATCATTGCCTTGTAAATTTTCTGCAACAAATGCGCGATATTCCGTCATCCCAAAATGCTTTAGATATTGTGCCAGTGCATTTGGATTATTTTCAACGTCTGTAAGAAGCGCTATTTTCTCTTTACCGTCAATGCGCTGTGCTAAGCCCTTCATTGGTCGCCCATGAATACTTGTTACATAGGCATCTTGCCAGCTCTCACCCATTTTCGAAAATGCTAGCTGCACAGAGCTCATATATGGATAAACCTCGATGTCTAGCTTTTTCGCTAAATAACCACCGATGCCATAAAATAATGGATCACCCGTCGCTAAAATAACGGTTTTTCGTGTTTCGGTCGATAACCTTTCAACAAGTGCTGAAAGACCACCCTTAATGACAACTTTTTCGCCTGTAAAGCTCGGAAAAAAATCAAGAACACGCTCACCACCAACAAGAACCTCACAGTCTTCAATCCACTGTACATACTGTGGCAATAAGCTTTCCTGTCCGTTATCCCCTATCCCAATTAATTTCATCGATCGATGCAATATCATCAGCCCTTCCTAATAATTGTCCCTGCATCGAGTATATCGATGTGGAGAGCGTCAAACCGCCCCTTGTGTGGTGCAATGAAGAATAACAGCATGCCTCACATAAATGATCAAAAAAGGCCTGATAGCCCTTGTCCGCCATGATTTCACCGACTTGTGAAGCCGTATTGGCCTCTCTAACTTCGGACACTGTGTCTTCATCTGCACCAATATCCACTGCCAATTGAGCCAAAAAATTAAAATCAATAGCTGCACTTTTTGAATGCACCATCATGACACCCTGAGCAACCTTTGAAAATTTCCCCATCATACCAACGAGCGATACTTGCTTTATGCCGAGCCGTTTACAATGTTTCAATGTAAAGCCGACAAAATCGCCCATCTCAATAAATGCTTCCTCTGACAATTCAGGGTACTGTGCCATGGCAAACTTTTCACTGCGTCCACCGGTTGTTACCACTAAATGGTCACAACCGGCGGCCTTTGCCACACTAATGGCTTGGACAATACTCGCCATATAGGCGGAACTCGAAAAAGGCACGACGGTTCCCCTTGTGCCTAAAATGGAAATGCCCCCGATAATGCCTAACCTTCCATTTAATGTTTTTTTAGCAATTTCCTCACCCTCCGGTACGGAAATTACGACCTTCACACCACGTTCAATTTGAAAGTCGTCAAGCACGCTTTGTACAGTACTATGTATCATTTTGCGTGGTACAGGATTAATAGCAGCTTCCCCGACTGCAACTGGTAAGCCGGGCTTCGTTACTCGCCCGACTCCAATTCCTCCGTCTAAATGTATGCCTGGTGTATCGGCCCAGCTTACTGTGCCGATAATGAGCGCCTTATGTGTTGCATCTGGATCATCACCAGCATCCTTTATCGTTTCACAGCTTACTGCGTTGCTATCAAATGTACATTTTTCAATTGTAAACGTTGCATCACGCCCGATTGGCAAATGAATGGTAGTCGTTTCCTGTTCTTCATTTGTAATCAGTGCTAGTAATGCAGCTTTTGTTACAGCAGTTGCACAGGCTCCCGTTGTATAACCGTGACGCATGTCCTTGGGATCCTTTTTTGGCTTCCGCTCCATTATTTTTTCGCCTGTTCGTCCGCTAGAATAGAAATGGCATTCAATGCGGCAACCGTCACTGTACTACCGCCTTTACGGCCAACATTCGTAATATATGGAATACCTTCTATCTTTAATAGCTCCTCTTTCGACTCAGCCGCTGATACGAAGCCAACTGGCATACCGATAATCAAATCCGGCTTAGCTAAACCTTCTTTAATCAAGCGAATCAACTCAAGTAATGCTGTCGGTGCATTGCCGATTGCATAAATCCCACCTTCGTGTAATGTTGTAGCCTTTTGCATCGAAATAATGGCACGCGTTGTATTTTGTTTTTTTGCTTCAATGGAAACATCTTCATCTGCGATATAGCAGTGTAAATCCCCGCCATGTTTTTGGAAACGTTTCTTCCCTGAGCCACTTTCAATCATTTGTACGTCAGCAATTACGTGACGACCTGCAAGGATAGACTTAACCCCAGCTTCTAACGCTCCTGGTGTAATGATGACACTACGACCTAACTCAAAGTCAGCAGATGCATGAATAATACGACGAACAACTTTCCACTCGTCTTCTGTGAAGTTATGTTCACCCATTTCCTCTGCAATAATTGCGAAACTGTAATCATAAATCTTATCTGGGTCTACTGTTAATGGTTTGAAATCTGTTTTAAAATCCATTTGTCCTGCCTCCTAAAGTGTGTTGTGAACAGCCTGTAGCAAATCCTCGAAAGTGGAATACTGTTGGCCGTAGTGTATATTTGGTCGAGCAATTAAAATCGTTTCAATGCCACAAGCAAGTGCCGCCTCAAGCTTTTCATCAACTGAACCAACTTTGCCGCTTTCTTTTGTAATCATCAGTGTTACGTCATATTGGCGGAAAAGTGCCTCGTTTAATTCTTTTGAGAATGGTCCTTGGATCGCCACAATATCTCTTTGGGCCACACCTAGTGCCTCACATTTTTCCATATTATCGAGACGAGGAAGCATACGCGCAATAACACGCGTATTTTCCAGACCTTGTAATACTTTTGTAAACGTCGCTAATGTTTTACTGCCTGTTGTCAACATAATGACACCGCGTTTTTCTGCTGCTAGGTTAGCCGCTTCCTCATAATCTTTCACAACCGTAATGAGAGGATGTGCGTAATGCTCATGGGCGCGTTCATAGCGAATATAGGGTACACCCGCCTTTTCCGCTGCTGCCATCGCATTTTTAGAAGCCTCCTCGGCAAACGGATGGGAGGCGTCTACAACAAGTTGATAGCCTTGATGTGTTAAAATCGCGGCCATTTCTTCAGCTGTCAAGCGACCAACTAAATGAGGGAGACCAACTTCTGTCAGACTCGTAGCGGCTGAATCCGTAACTACCGTTGCTGTCACCTGCTGACCAGCAGATTGCAATTCCAGTGCTAGATTCCTTGCATCACTCGTCCCCGCTAACATGAAAATCATTTCACCGGCTCCTCTTCAGGATGATGGTGGTGATCGTGGTCATGATGATCGTGATTGTGGTCGTGGTGATCATGATCGTGATCGTGGTGGTGATGATGCGCATGACCATGCACCGCAGCATAAGCACGGTAGTTTTCTAAATCTTGCATACCTGTCGAAGTCCCATTTACAGCTTGCTCAATACGCTCTAACAGCACATTTTGTAGGCGCTCATGATAGCCAAAATAATTAGCAATTTCAATATCACAGTCTGGGTATTTTTCGTTAAATTGCTGGCGCATGCCATGCATACGTTCCATGAGGATGCCTGTAAATAAAAAGTATGGCAGCATAATAATCTTTTTCGCGCCAAGCTTCACGCAGCGTTCAATGCCTTCTTCAACACGTGGGTCTGTTACGCCCATAAAGGCACTTTCCACAATCGGAACAGGTAATTTTTCCCATAATAAACGTGTGATTTTATAAAAATCACCGTTGGCATAAGGATCACTTCCGCCACGCGCAATTAATAGAATGGCTGTATCTTTATGCTCTTCTTCTGCATTGAAGCCAGTTTCTGCAAGACGATCTTCCAGTATTGCAAAAATTTCATCATGAATGCCAATCGTTTGTGCATAGGTGAATGTAATGTTTGGATAATGTTCACGCGCGTGCTCAATTTCTGCCGGGATATGCATCTTAGAATGTCCAGCGTGCAGTAAAATAATCGGAATAACATGTACCTCTGTTGCGCCCTTCTTCACGCAATTCGTAATGCCTTCTTCAATGTTTGGCGAAGCAAACTCAAGGAAGCACGTTTCAACTAAAAAGCTGGCATCGATCCGAGGAGTCATTTGTTCAATAAATGTACGCACCTCATCATTTCCTGCTGCTAAACGGCTGCCATGGCCGACAAATAAAATAGCTTTCATCTCTTTTCTCCTCACTAGTCGCCGCACGGAGCTGGCTCTACTTTTATTTTTGAAGACATATCTTGATACGTAAAATGCAATATTTTTTTCACACGTTTGAAATATTTAAACAAGCGTTCATTTGGATGCGCGTTAGCTTTGTACTCTTCAATAATGTTTGTAACAAGTGGCATAAGTTGTTCAGGTTCTAAGCCTTCTACAACAGGTTGTGCAGCATGCGCTGTACGCCCCACTGGTTTTGCCCCGATAAAGACATCAAATTTACTTTTACGATAGACGATACCAATATCGTCAAACACTGCACGATAGCATGCCATACCACAGCCGTTAAAGCCGATATTCAGCGTTTTGGGTAAAGCTAAACCACCAAGTTTTGCTTGAATTTCCTCGGCATATGGAATAGAGTCAGCTTTTTCACCATAACAGAAGTCACATGCTTTTAATGACAGTACATCACCGATTGGTGCTAGCAAAAACCCCACTTCCCGTAGTTTTGCTGTAATTTCATCGGGTTTCGACGTTGGAATTTTCAAATGAATTTGATGATCAGGTGTATATTCCATCGTTCCTTGTTCGCCGACAACTTGTGCTAAAGCCGTCATTTGCTGCGGCGTAAAAAATTTATTTGCCACCCCAGGACTTACAGCTAGTTCAAAAATGGATTCAATTTTTTGTTGAACTAGCTTTGGTGTTACATGGCCAGCGCTTGTCCCCTTTACCATCGCAAGTGCCGTTGCAGCCATTTCAAGTGATGATCTTTTAGGTGTTGACACAGGTGTAATTGCTATACTGGGCTTACTGCGCCCTGCATTCGGGTCTGCCGCAAAATCGGCACGCGCTGTTCCTGTTTCTTGATTCATCGCCCATGGTTCATTTTCTTCTTTCAGACGCTGATGTGGACGTAATGGCTGTTTTTCTTCCCCAAGCGTATATTTACGTTGATAGCCTCGCGGTGTAATCATTTTATTGTCATAGAAAAATGTGGATGAATTTCCGATCACAACTGTTGTGAGCATTCCAATATCATGTTCAAGCATTTCTGCTAATGTTGTCATCGTAACTTCCTGGCGATCACGATAGGCACTTTTCACGAGACCTACTGGTGTATCTGGCGATCTATATTCTAGTAGAATGCGTTGTGCTTCTACGATTTGACGTGTGCGACGACCACTTTTAGGGTTGTAAAGGGCAATAACAAAATCCGCCATTGCTGCAGCTTCCACACGTTTAGCGATTAAATTCCACGGTGTTAAATGGTCACTTAAACTAATTGTGCACGAGTCATGCATAATCGGTGCACCTAGTAAACTTGCACACGAGTTAATAGCAGAAATTCCAGGTACAATCTCGACTTCCACACCAGTTGCTTCTGTCCATCCAAGTTCGATTAACACCTCATAGACAAGTCCAGCCATTCCGTATACACCAGAGTCTCCACTAGAAATAACAGACACGATATTGCCTGCCTCTGCCTGACGCACAGCTTCCTGTGCCCTTGAAACTTCTTCGGTCATTCCTGTACTAACAATCGACTTTGCCGTCACTAAATCTTGAATGAGCTCGACATACGTTTTATAGCCGATGATAAAATCACTCTGTTGTAGTGCCTCGACAGCTCGTGTTGTAATATGTTTAAAATCACCGGGTCCAAAGCCCACAACGAAAATCTTACCTTTTTGCGCCATTTTGTTACCCCTCTTTCACCTTTTCGATGCCTTTAATCGCTGTTGTTTGTGCTGTACGCTGTAACAGTCCTTCACGAAGTGTAAACACGTGTTCACTATGTAAAGACTCGTGGTGTACGTCTTGCACGAGCACCCTCGCATGCTCTGTCGTTGGCACGCGATACCAGTTTCCTTGCGGATAAGCGATCACAACACATGCATCCTTACATCTGCCGTTGCAGCGTGTTCTTGTCGTATGTATCTCCTTATCAAGTGCTTGTATCTGTATTTCATCACGTATTGCTTGGGTAATTTCCTCGCCATCTTTTTTCATACAGCTACTGCCATTGCAGATAAAAAGATGCGTTTTCATGCCTTCTAAGTTCCAAGTTGTCATTGTATTTCTCCCCTCATTATGCTTTTAGGAAAAAGAAAAGACCTTCACTCTAGACGAAGAGTAAAGGTCTTGTAGAAGCCAAATAAAAACGAATAAAATCAGGTACTCGCTCTCGCTTCAACTTCTCCCTCCGAAAAGTTTGCATGCCATCAACTAAGCAGGTTTCCTGACTTAAGCTTCTTTTTACTTTCGCGCCTTCCCAAGTTACACAGTGGCATTTGCGATTTCATCAGCTATTACAGTAGCGGGGGCTGTATCGGATTCGCACCGATTTCCCTATTATCTCGAATAATATCGAGCACTTATAGATGTATCTATATGAAATTTAGATTGTATAAAACGTAATTGAAAACTGTTTCTATCATAGCTTATTATTTATAAATTTCAACAATTCTTTTTTAATTTGTGAAATTTTTAGTAAAATTTCTATAAATAATCCCTATGAAAATGTTGTTTTCCCCTTTCATTTATCAGAATTTTCTTGATTGAAGCTCAATTAAAATTTTTTTTATAAAAAAGAGATAGCTTATTTATGGAAAATCATGTTACACTTTGTCGTGAAATCTCACAACTTCATCTTTTTTCGGTGCGAAGTGTAGTCATTTCGCTTAAAAGGGAAGCCGGTTCAAGTCCGGCGCGGTCCCGCCACTGTAATAGGGAGTTTTATAGAGTATGTCACTGTCCAAAGGATGGGAAGGCCTATAAAATGGAGAACTAAAGCCAGGAGACCTGCCGAAAAATACGTGATCGTTTCAACCTACGAGGATAGGTGTGCGGCTTGGCAGATTATTATTCTATTTGCTTTTTTAGCTATGCACTTTTCCTAAATTGGAGAAGTGCTTTTTTTTTTGCGCACGCTACATTGTAAAATTTAATTGAAGGAGGAGCCGTTTTGAAATTTTCTTGTTGGAAGCTTAGTTATTTCTTACTGGCATTTTTACTCGTGCCAAATCGGGCATTTGCCATGCACATTATGGAAGGTTTTTTGCCGATTGAATGGGCCATTTTCTGGTGGGTCGTTTCGATTCCATTTATTATTTTAGGATTACGTTCAATCCGTAAAACAATCGATGAAAACCCTGAAACAAAAATGATACTCGGTCTTTCAGGTGCTTTTGCATTCGTGTTATCCGCACTTAAAATCCCATCTGTAACAGGAAGTTGCTCACATCCAACTGGTGTTGGCCTAGGAACTGTCTTATTCGGTCCATTAGCAATGAGCGTGATTGGAACAATCGTATTATTATTCCAATCTTTACTTTTAGCACATGGCGGCATTACAACATTAGGCGCAAATGCCTTTTCGATGGCTATTGTGGGACCATTCATCGCTTACTTTATTTTTAAAGGATCTAAAAAAATCGGTCTATCGTTCTCACTGGCCGTATTTTTTGCAGCAATGCTTGGTGATTTAGGTACATATGTTGTGACGTCTGTTCAACTTGCACTTGCCTTCCCATCAGAAGTAGGTGGCTTTATGGCTTCCTTTACGAAATTTGCTGGGATTTTTGCATTAACACAAATTCCGCTTGCAATTAGCGAAGGAATTTTAACAGTCATCGTCATGAATTTCCTGAAAAAATATAATGTTAGTGAATTAAAAGCTTTACGTGTTTTCTCAGCAAAGGAGGCACACTAAAATGAAAAAAAATTTACTGTTATTAGCAATTGTAGTGCTGTTGGCCATCATTCCGCTATTTGTACAAAAAGGTGCAGAATTCGGTGGCGCTGATGGAGAAGCGGAAGCAGCAATTGGTGAAATTAACGCAGAGTATGAGCCATGGTTTGAAAGTTTCTGGGAGCCGCCAAGTGGTGAAATTGAGAGCTTGTTATTCGTACTTCAAGCCGCAATCGGTGCTGGTTTTATTGGCTATTTTATCGGCTTCATGCGTGGCAAACATAAAGAAGGTTAAGCGATGTTACTCATTGATAAGTATGCTTATATAAATAAACTAGCGTCTGTTCATCCGCTAGAAAAAATGACGTTTTCCCTTGGTCTGCTACTACTGTCACTTATCATGAGAGATGAACTTATATCACTCATTACATTTATTGTAATGAGTGCTTTTATCATTTTAGGTGCACAAATTCCCTTTATGTATTATGCAAAGTTATTACTGTTACCAGGTTTTTTTCTATTGTCGAGCTTAGTTTCGATACTAATTGCTATTGCGCCAACATCAAGTGTCATACCTCTCCATATTTGGGCATTCCAGCTGAAAACATGGACTATTTTTGTGGGCACTGCAAGCTTGCTGACAGCGCAAGAACTCTTTTTCATCGTACTTGGCAGTATTAGTTGTTTATACTTTTTAATATTAACGACATCCGTGCAGTCTATCTGCCATGTGCTGCGACAGTGGCATCTGCCAGTATTATTTGTCGAGCTTGTGGAACTAACATATCGCTTTATTTTCATTTTTTTAGACAGTATGCAAAAAATACATTTAGCACAGCAAGCAAGGCTCGGCTATCGTTCTCCGATGCAATGGCTCCGTTCAGTATCTATGCTAATCGCTGCATTATTTGCAGAAATGTTCCAGCGCAGTCGTGAACTCAATAATGCGATGCAGGCACGCGGTGGTGAACCTGTCTACTGGCCAGAGAATGTTAGCTATAGTCAGAAAAACTGGCTAGGTATTACGAGTGTTTTTGTATTCCTCATCATTTATGGAGGGTTTTTCTCATGACAGATCTTTACTTTGATCTCCAAAATTTATCTTATAGCTACGCAGATGGTACCTATGCTTTAAAGGATATTACGCTACAAATTCCAAAGGGTCAAAAAATCGCAATACTTGGACATAATGGGGCCGGAAAATCAACATTATTTCAGCATTTAAACGGCATTTTACGACCAACTACAGGTAATATTTTCTTTTGCGATGTAGCAATGAGCTATAATCGAAAAGCTTTAAAATCTTTGCGTCAACAAGTTGGCATTGTATTTCAAGGTGCGGACCATCAACTTTTTTCTGGTACGGTTAAGCAAGACATTGCCTTCGGACCACTCAATCTTGGTTGGACAAGTGAAAAAATTGAAGAAAAAATCGCCTGGGCAGTTGCTCAAACTGAGGTGGCAACATTGCTCGAAAAACCCATTCACTTTTTAAGTGTTGGACAGAAAAAACGTGTAGCAATGGCGGGTGTTTTAGCGATGGAACCGTCTGTTTTACTATTAGATGAACCAACTGCAGGACTGGATAATTATTATGCTGCACAAGTATTACAGACCCTTGCAAAGTTGGAAAACGGTGAACGAACAATCTTACTTGCTACGCACGACATTCCACTTGCTTATGAATGGGCAGATCAAATTATTGTTATGGAAGCTGGGCAAATCATCTATAATGGTGATCCTATTGCATTGTTCTATCAACAAGATGTACTTGAACGTGCCCATCTCGAACGCCCGTGGATATTTGAAATGGCTATTGCGTTACAAAACAAAAAGCTATTTGAACAAAACATTACAATCCCTCGTTCGAAGGAAGATTTACAAAGACTTATTGAACAACTTTAAGATATTTTTTTAACATTTCTTGGATAATAATTGCATGCTTTTCACTGGTGCTAGCATCCACTCTCCTCGACTGCTATTTTACAAATCGAGTAAGAGAGGTTGACACCCCCACCTTACGTACGGTTCCATGAAGACAGAAGGACAGTGAGTTTGTATCTCGCTGTCCGTTATACTTTTATGTCTATTCTTACCATTTGAATACCTGACCACTTAGTGTCTCCTATGGGATTACGATTTCTTCTACTGAGAAAGTTTGTCTTTGGATTGTCTGCTCATCAAACAAGTGAAATTCGAATTCGAGTTTACGCCATATTCCTTCATGGTTCAGCTACTTTTCGCTAAGTAAGTTTCAACGTGTACGTTATGTTTCCTTCAGACTTACCTAGATGAACGTACTCTTTCTCATCATTCATCTGCTATGACCGCGAAAACTTTGGAAAAATATTCACCTATATCCTTATATTACGAAACTTTTTGATCTTTCATTCGTATCACTATAGATGTGACTTAAAATAAAACACGCAAGGAGAGAAAACAATTGAAGAAATGGATTAAGAACTCAATGGCTGTAGTAGCATCTACAGCACTAATAGTTCCTGCTGCTTCCGCCTTTGCAGAAGCACCACAAAACACAGCGAAGAACTCAGAGTTAGTGAAGATTGCTATCGCTAGCAAACAGGAACAAACATTAAAGCAATTCAACAATCAAAAAGAATGGATTAGTCAGGATACAATTATCGTCAAGCATTCCGGTCTTGCTAAGAATGCACATCAAAAAATTGGCTCAAAAGTAATCCGGTCTATCCCTTCATTAGGTTACGATGTTATCCAACTTAACAAAGGAGTAACGTTAGAAAAAGCAGTTTCCTATTATGTAAAGCAACAAGGAGTTAAAAGTGTATCTCCAAGTTACGTGTATCATGCCTTTGGTACCGGGGAAGATCCAAAGAAAAAGGATATGTATCATTTAAATCTGCTTCAAATTGATAAGGCCCTTGAATTAGCAGGCAATCACGACGTAAAAGTAGCTGTTATCGATTCTGGTGTGGATTTTAAACATCCCGAACTAAAATCTCAAGTGCTACCACCCTATAATGCAGCAGCACCTGCCAATACTACTTATCCTGGCGACCATGGAACACATGTAGCTGGAATTATTGGCGCAGCAAAAGATAATGCTATTGGTGGACATGGGGTTAATCCAAAAGCCAAGCTTCTTCCTATTGATGTATTCAACGGAAAAGATGGCGCCAATGATTTCGTCATTGCACAAGGAATCCTTTATGCCATTGAGCAAGGCGCTGATGTTATTAACATGAGCCTTGGCGGCTATGGCGAATCTCCATTAATGAAGGAAGCCGTACAGAAAGCGATTGATAATGGCATTACCGTTGTAGCAGCTGCTGGAAATGAATCGACAGATAATTACTCCTTCCCTGCTTCTTTCGAAGGTGTCATTAGCGTAGGTTCTACGAATGATAGAAATAAACTATCAAGCTATTCAAACTACGGTCCATCGGTTGACGTGGTAGCTCCAGGTGAAGATGTATACAGTACAGTTCATGATGAGAAAAAAGGATCATCCTTTGTAAAATTTAGCGGGACATCAATGGCATCTCCTGTTGTTGCAGGTGTGGCGTCCCTACTAAAATCAAAATATCCAAATTTAAAGCCTCATGAAATTGAAGCTATTCTCGAAATGACCGCGAAGGATTTAGGCGAGAAAGGCTATGATCTTACATATGGACATGGTCTTATCGATCCTTTAAAAGCATTACAGTTTGATATAAAAAATCTACCTAAACAGTACACAGAAACAAAAGATGAGCGAATGAAAAACGCAAAAGACCTTCAAAAAACTGTATTGAATACAGAAAAAGGTGAATTCAAACAGCCAGATGAAAAAAAATGGTACAAGGTTGATTTAGCATCAGATGAATATGCTCAACTGACATTAAAAGGTGCCAACAAATTCGATTATGCATTTGATTTGTATTTCTACCCTAAAGGTCATAAAGATGAAGTAGAACCAATCAACGTGAATGATGTCCGCGTAGGAAAGCAAGAAGGATACCTATTTAAAGCAGAACAAGAAGGAACGCTGCTAATTGGCGTAAAAGATCATAATGGCAGCTATAGTTTAAAGGGCGAATCTAACTACATCTTTACAGCTCAAACTACAAAGGAATTACCAGTTGATTCATTAGATATGGACAATATGGAGAAAATCCAAAAGTTCCCATACAGTACAGCAGGGAAAAACTATACCCTACTTTCTAAAGATCAACAAAGAGACAAAGATTATTTTACTTTTACAGTAAAAGAACCAACAACGCTAAAATTTGATTTATCGGGTATCCCAGGTGTTACAGCATCCATGGAACTTTATCTAAAAGAAGACTTAAATAATGTACCGACAGAAGAACTTAATGATGAGGAATTGGATGAGGCGTATCCAATTCAAACATCCTACGGCACGGATAAAGGAGACGAAGTAAGCCTTATCGTCGATGCTATTCCTGATGAGGAGTATGTACTAAGCGTATCAAATGAAAGCGATATCGATTTTTCACTTGACATGTTCTTTAGCGGAGGCATTGAAGTGCAAGAGAGTATAAGTGAATCAATGATTCCTTACACATTAAAAGGAGAAGTCGTTAGCCTTCCTGAAGATGAAGACGGACTTCCATTAAATGAGGAAATACTACCAGACAACGTACAAAATGATCAATTACCTGTAACTCCGTATAAAGCTAAAAAAAATAATCAAGCCAATGATTTAATGAGTATGTTCATGAGTCCAGATGGTATGGGAAGTCTGGAAAATGTGGATGCAATTATGGAGAATGCGATTCGTTTTGATATTGGAGCAGATCAAAAAGCATACTTCCAAACAGAATATGATGAAGATTACTTCTTATTTGAAGCTAAAGAAGATGCCGTATATGGTTTCCATATTAATAAAGGCATGAACCAAACACCAGCTGGAACCATATTTGAATATGATAAGGATACAAATGAATTATTACCAGTTTCTTCATTAACTAATGATATGGGACTAATCGGTCTACTTCTGGGAACAACAAGTGATGAAAACGAGGCAAAGACAATTGCCTTGAAAAAGGACAAAACCTATGTTGTAAGTGTAGTCAATTATGGTAACCGTTCTTCTGAACCATACACACTTAAAACAAGTAAAATGGCAGATATTCCAACAGATCATAATAAAGATAATAATACACCAATAAATGCTCAAACGATTCAACCTGGTATTACCTATAAAAATCATCTCATTTATAAAGATGATACTGATTTCTACTATTATAAGCAACGAGACAAAGATGAAGTTATGAGTCTTCTTGTTTCTTCCGTACCATTGACGAATGAACAGCTAAATCAATTACCTAAAGAGCTTCAAAAAGAATTTAAATTTTCAGGCTCCATTATTGAAGACACAAATGGTAATATGGAAATCGATCCAAAAGAAATGGAAACAGAAATTCCATTTGGGCAAGGTGAAAACTTAATTGAAATATTACTCGGCATTTCTGGCACAATAGATGTAAATACTTCATTTAAAGCGAAAAAGGATCGCGGTTATTTTATTGTTGTTAATGGAGCGAACCTTGGACAAGTATCGATTGAACCATATACTTTAACTATGTTTGATCATAATAGAGTAGATGAAGATGCAGATTCTGAGTTAGTCAATGGTGTACCAACAAAACCATCTCAGCTTACAAAAAAAGACGACAAATGGGTAGCTACTCAATATCTGAATGCAGGAGTTCCATTTGGTGATAAGGACTATTTTGAATTTACCAATGACAGCAAACGTGATGTGTTCTTCTCTCTACAAACAGAAAAAGCACTGGATGGCGTCATCCGCATTATTGATGCAAAAGGAAAAACAGTAGAAACCTTAGATCTTTACGGTGCTGAAGATGCTGAAGTAGGTACGGTCGAACTCGATAAAGGAACATACTATATTGAAGTAAGTGAATTATATGGCAAAGCTAGCACACAGCCATATACACTTGAGATAAAATAAGCTATAAATCCCCTACACTGAAAAATGAACTTAGTAGAAGGTCAAAAATTTCGGTTGAAGGTAGTGTAGTAGAGGCATTTTTTTAGCTCTATCTTTTCAAAAAAGTGAAGCATGCTCTATTCGCTTCTAAGCCAACACTAAATGCGCACAATAATCTTCCTCACAATGAATAAGTGAAGGAATGCCCCCTAGAAAATCTAGGGGGTATTTTTATGTTTTAAGCTATTTGATATTATTAAAAATAGGAAAAAATGCTTCATGAACCATCATGGTGGTTCATGCTCAAAGAAACAAATGAACTGACTCCAACAGACAATCACTTTACATGCTATATATATATAAATTAACATGGAAGTTAGCTTGGATTGTCTGCATCATTTACTTGATATGACCTTCGACAGAAAGGACTTTATGTTATTTAGCACATTCATCCAACCCTACCGAGCCTTCCATAAAGTTCGAGTTCCTTAGTGCTAAGATTTGCTGCTTGCTTCCCTCAGATTTCACATCACCATGGACACCCTTGCACTTGGCTAGCCACTACTTTGTCTTCCGTAGTTCGGGACTTGCACCCTATCCTGATTACGTCTATGCTGGGCGCACTAAAAAAGCATCTTCATCCGAGATGGATGAGATACTTTTTCTTAATTGAAATATTTAACATAGTTACTATATTGATCTTGCATCATTTCAAGCTTTTCATATAGCGTACGTGCATTTACATTATCTGTTGCCGTTTGCAGCGTCACATAGCGAGCATACTGCTGCTCACAATATTGAAATACCTTTTCCATCAATGCCTTGCCCACCCCTAGGCCCCTAGCATATTCCGTTACATAAATATCATTTAAAATATACGCACGCTGTAAAGCAATAGAAGAAAATGTCGGATATAATTGTGCAAAGCCAATTGTTTTGCCATTTTTCACAGCTATAAAAATAACTGATTCTTTTAATGCCATTCGTAATTGTAAAAATGCCTTCGCGCCGCTTCTATCTGACTCAATCCCATAAAACTGGCGATATTCATCAAAAAGCACTGTTAGCTCCTCTAGTTCATTCATTGTTGCTTGAAGTATTTCCATCCTATTCTCCCCTTATGTCTACCCATGGTTGTCTATATGAATCTAGTGTTCATTATAAAGTAAATAATGGAATAAAGAAAAGAATACTTCTCAAATTCAAGCAAATATACACTTTAGCACGGCTTTTCATCTAAATATTGTGCAACTTTTCGCACAATATGCTTCCAGTTTAATTCCGCTCTAGCGAATGCTTGGAGGTGCTCGCATGTATCAGCTAGTATTGCTTCCTGCTTTGTTACTTGCTGCAATGTCCTTCCTACACTTTGCCAATCATGTGTTGGATGAATCATCCCGAAGCGTTGATGATGGGTAATATCCGCTGCACCGTCAACATCGGTCGTAACGATATAACAGCCATTCTTAGCTGCTTCAGCAAATACATGTGCATAACACTCTACTAACGAGGTAAGGCAAAAAATTTTGGCTTGCCTATACTCTTCCTCTAATTGATATTTATCGTAAATGGGTCCTAATATCATTACTTGAGCAGCGTACGGGCTCTCTTCCAAAAGTGTGTGTAACTCTTTGCTAAAGTCCTCAGACATTGGACCAACTAAACGATATTCCCAATCTGTGAGCTCGGCGGCTAAAAACGCTTTTACAGCCAGTAGAATTTGTTTTTCAGGCGCATCTAAACGTCCTACTGTCAGTATTCTATTTTTTTTCTCGTTAAACGAGACAGGCTCTGTATGGAACAGTTCATAAAAGCCATTTGGTATATGTTTAATATCTAAATTTACAAATTGATGAAGAGACTTTTGAATGGCTCCAGATTCAGAGGAAAGAACATCACAAAGTTGGAGCAATTCAACAAAATAAGGATAGGTCTTTAATCGATTTAACCAAAATCGATTAACATCCAGCTTCATATAGATTTTACCGCTCGGATTGAATTTCTTGTACGTCTTGAGTATGGATAAATAAGATGGATATGGTCCAATTGCAAATGCGATATCAATATCTTGCGCATGTTCGATTAAGTAAGAATTCATATTCGCTACATAATCATCTTGAAAAGGAATAGGTTGAAAAGTAACTGAAGGGAATGCTTGTTTGAGTAGCGTTTCATTCATTTCAGTTGTTAAAATCGTTACATCATAGCCTAAATATTCACCTAGTAAAATAGGAACAAGACAAAGGTCTTTGAAAATATGTGCGTCAGAGAGCTTATACGATTCCACACTACAGATAAATGCTATTTTTTTAGACATTGTATCCCCCTTATAAAAACTCTATATATAGCATATGCCGTTTCCGAAAATAAGGTGAAAAATTCATCATTCATTGATGCCAGGAACAATATCCTTGTGTAATTGTTGTTCCCTTACTAGGTTTAGTTTTATAAGATGTTCCCCCTAAAAAAATGCCTCATTTAATATTTAAACTATAATTTCAAAACGCTTATTTCAAAATGAACAATAGCCTACAGAGCAATACATTATATGCATATTGTAAAAAAGGAAGTCTTTATGCGGATTATTAACATGCATTGTAATGAATTGAACAAAGAATTGAGGGTTCTCATGAATATTAGTTTTTTAACACCCGCTTACAATAGTGAAGAATGGATAATAACCATGCTCGATAGTATTCCTAAAGAATATGCTTATGAAATTATTGTTTGTGATGATGGATCAACCGACAAAACATTAGCAATTTTACAAGAATATCAAAAAACCTGTCCTGCGTTAAAATTATTAGTCAATCAAACCAATTTAGGAGCTAGTGATTCCTATAATCGATGCATCGTTGCAGCAACGGGCGATTATGTAGCTATCATTGATAGTGATGATCATTACTTGCCCGCTATCACAGATGTTTTAGCACAAGTAGACGGTCAATTTGACATCTATTACTACAACATGTTAACAAAAGCTGGCTATACATTTATTAAAAACGAAGCAAATCGTTATTCATTGCCAGGGCAATTTAAAATCATTCGCAGAACTTTAATAGGTGAAGCACAGTTTACGAAAAGAAAAGATATTGCGGGGGATTGGGACTTTAATTGCGCACTCATGAATAAAAATCCTACATGTAAATACACAGATATAGTAGCGTATTGGTACAACTTTCCAAGGGAAAATTCTGAATACGATTTACATCTAAGAGGTTTGAAATAAATGCTTGCGCTTTATGTCATAAGGAGGTGTAAAATACAATACGATGTTTAAAGATAAAATACTATTGATAACTGGAGGCACCGGATCTTTTGGCAATGCGGTCTTACAACGATTTTTGAATACTGATATAAAGGAAATTCGAATTTTTTCAAGAGATGAAAAAAAGCAAGAGGATATGCGCATTCTATATCAAAATAACAAAATCAAATTTTATATCGGTGATGTTCGCGACATCCAAAGCATTCACAATGCCATGTATAATGTAGACTTTGTATTCCATGCAGCTGCGCTTAAGCAAGTCCCCTCCTGCGAGTTTTTCCCACTTGAAGCCGTCAAAACGAATATTCTAGGAACCGAGAATGTTTTGACCGCAGCTATTCAGGCAGGCGTAAAAAAGATAATTTGCCTTTCCACCGATAAAGCCGCCTACCCTGTCAATGCAATGGGCATTTCGAAAGCAATGATGGAGAAAACATTCATTGCGAAGTCAAGGATGGTTCACGCCGATAACACGTTAATTTGCGGTACGAGATATGGTAACGTTATGGCTTCACGCGGCTCCGTCATCCCCCTATTCATCGAACAGATTAAGACTGGTAAACCACTAACCATTACTGATCCAAAAATGACGCGTTTTATGATGAGCTTAGATGAAGCAGTTGAATTAGTATTATATGCCTTCATACATGCCGAAAATGGAGACATTATGGTACAAAAATCTCCCTCAGCTTACATTGAAGATTTAGCACAAGCACTACTGGAGCTTTTTCAAGCTCAAAATACAATTCAAATTATTGGCACACGGCATGGAGAAAAAAAATATGAGGTCCTCTTAACAAAGGAAGAAGCAGCTAAAGCGATTGACATGGGTGATTTTTATAGAATACCAGCAGACAATCGCGATTTAAATTATGGTAAATACCTTGATGAGGGCTCTCCTAAAATTACTTTAACAGATGAATATAACTCGAATAATACTAAAATACTTTCCCTACAAGAAATAAAGGAAAAGTTATTAAAGCTCTCGCTTATTCAAGAAGAACTACATAATTGGACGGGAGGAAAACCTTGAAATTTTTAGTTCTTGGCGCAACAGGGATGGCTGGCCACACAATCTCCTTGTTTTTAAGTATGCAGGGGCATGATGTCACAAACTATTCAAGATCAGCCTTTCCCTATGGAAAAAACATCACTGGAGATATTACGGATTATGCTTTTTTACAGCAGCTTGTGCTAGATAACTATGATGTTATCATCAATTGCATAGGCATTTTAAATGAAGTATGTGATGATAACCGAGCAAAAGCAGTCTATTTGAATAGTTATTTACCACATGCCATGGTTGCTCTACTGAAGAATACCAATACAAAGCTATTTCATATGAGTACGGATTGTGTGTTTTCAGGCAAAGCAGCACCTTATAGTGAAAAGAGTGTCCGAGACGGTGAAACCTTTTATGATCGCACAAAGGGATTAGGAGAAATTGACAACAATAAGCATTTAACGTTCCGAAACTCCATCATTGGTCCTGATATAAAAGAAAATGGCATTGGACTCTTTAATTGGTTTATGAAACAAAAAGGGCCCATTAACGGTTATACAGGTGCTATTTGGACGGGTGTCACAACCTTAACATTAGCAAAAGCAATGGAACGAGCAGCAATTGAAGGGACTACCGGCCTCTACCATCTCGTACACCCTGTCAGTATAAATAAATTTGATTTATTACAATTATTCAACAAACACTTTAAAGGGGATCAGATTACGATTCATCCCTCTCCTTTAGTTAACCTAGATAAAACTTTAATCAATACTCGAAATGATTTTTCATATGAGGTGCCTAGCTATGAAGAAATGATTATTGAAATGAAGGACTGGATTTTGACGCATAAAGAGTTATACCCTCACTATTTTTAATGAAATACATTCTATAAAGAACAATACGCTAAAGCGCTCGTATACCCAACAGCTTGTGAGCCCGAAACAAGATACCATAAGAACTTATCCCTTAAAATCAATTTGCTGATCTTGCCAACCAAAACGACCTTGGTTGGCAAACGGATCAACAAACTGGTAACTTCTCCTTCTCTTGAGCAAAGAGGTAATTACTTTTTAATATCTTTCAATTGAAATATCTGTATTAATCGTCATTGCTGCTTGTATACCCGTTGCTTCTGAAAGAACGATTTCCGTTGGTGCAGGCTGTGCAGCATCACCAGCTGCATAAACATTTTTTTCCGATGTTCTTCCAAAATGGTCAACAACCATTAACCCGTGTTCGTCAAGATCACAAGAAAATCCTT
Source organism: Lysinibacillus sp. NPDC048646 (assembly GCF_050272295.1). NCBI lineage: Bacteria > Bacillati > Bacillota > Bacilli > Caryophanales > Bacillaceae > Lysinibacillus > Lysinibacillus sp. NPDC048646. The sequence continues at coordinate 9,079 of NZ_JBNNLZ010000029.1, read as the reverse complement.
GACCAATTACATTTGTTGTGTAAGTGGATGGCGTAATAAAACCTGCTTCCCTCTCTACTTCTAACCCATTTTGGAAGACAATACTACTCAATACCCCGTTATGTCCTTTCACTTCTTTAATTTTATCAGCAATCACATTTATTCCTTTATTTTCCAATTCTCTTTTTTCATTTTCTTTTATTTCATGACCGTTTGTTGCCACGATTAAATCATTTGACAAGTTGTGAATGATTTTAACAGTTTGTGCAACATCACCTGATTCATTAATATAAATCAACTTTTTACCTTTTAATTCCCAACCATAGCCATACGGAGAAGTAAAAATACTTTTATTATAATATAGCTCAATATTTGGAATATCCGTCTGTATTTTAGCACCATCTGTCAGAAGGATTTTTTCAGCAAGAAAATTCTCGCCATCTTCAGCATAAATTTTAAAAAGCTTATTGTCTGATTGTTTAATAACCCTAACATTGTGATTAACGATGGAATGAATAGTAGGATATTGATTTAATTTTTCTTTTGCTGCTTGCATGAATTCAATAGCGGCATTTCCATTTCTTGAAATACTTTCTTGAAGCTCAAATGCAAGGTGCTCATTATTTGTATCAAACAATGCTACTAATCGATTCGCTCTACCTAACAATAATGCTGCATTTAATCCTGCCGGTCCTCCACCAATAATTGCACAATCATAAATTCTCATCTTTTTTCCTCCTGTTTTTTATGCCGAATCAAAGTCCAATAATTTGTTTGAGGTTTTCTAAAGGAATATATCCAACAATTGGTTCATGTAATTTATTATGAATAATCAAACGAGAATGAGGGATTCCAAGTACCTGGTATTCCGCTGCAAGCTCTGGACTATTGTCAACGTTGACCCTTAAAATTTTCACCTTATCACTGCATTCTTCATTGAGCTGATTAAGAACCATTCCGAACATTTTACAAGGACTACACCACTCAGCCCAAAAATTTATTAACACAATCTTTTCAGTTTTTAAGTGTTCTCCTAATTCTTGATTTGTTGTTATATGAGTAATTGACATCATTTTTTCCTCCTTCGTGGAAATAAAAATCTTGAAGATATAATATGCTTTTAGTTATTATTAGACCTTACTATCCCCCTTCCAATAAACATTAAAGAGCTTTAATGTCCCTAATTAAGCGAAAATTTTTTAAATGGTACTATCGAAAACAACTGCCATCGCGGCTTTATATCCTTCAGCAGCAGCAACTATTAATGAAGACTGGCCTAATTTAGCTGTCTCCCCCGCTACATAAACATTTTCCTGTGACGTACGCCCTGCCTCATCTGCCAAAATGCTACCATTTTCATTTAATTGACAACCAAGCTGCTCTGCAAACTGATTTGGACGTACAAAGTTAGGTACTACAAAACCTCCAACTCTTTCTATTTCAAGTCCTGAACTAAACTTGATTTTGTTTAAATAACCATCCTCACCATGTAGATTTTTAATAGGCTCCGTAATGACGGTTATACCTTTTCTTTGAAATTCATTCAATGTCGGAGCAGAAAGCTCATGACCATTTGTGGCGATCACTAAATCCTCTGACCAGTTATAAATAAGCTTTCCTTTAAAAAGGGTATGCTCTTCATTTTCTGAAATAATAATTAGCGGTTGATCTCTTAATTCCCATCCATCACAAGTTGGGCAGCTGAATAAACTTTTCCCATAATACTTTCTAATATCTGGAACTGATGGAAATTCCTCTTGAACACCTGTTGCCAATATAATTCTCTCCGCAACATACTCTACATCTTCTAACGTTTCAATTTTAAACAAACCGTTAGATTGTTTTGTTATATTCATAACCGTGTTTTGATGATAATGAACTGATGGGTATTTTTTTACATCATTTAAAGCTATTTCTTTAAACTCTGCTGGTTTAATTCCATCACGTGTAATAAACCCATGTGATTCCTGTGTCACACGATTGCGATTTGTTCCATTATCAAATAACGCGACTTTTTTACGAGATCTCCCTAAAATCAAACTTGCATTTAGTCCAGCACCACCTGCACCTATAATGGCACAATCAAATAATTCCATCATGTAACTCTCCTCTGTAAATTGTTTAGTGTACATGTTGTTTCGTATAAGAAATACACCATGAAAAAACTAATACATTTTCTTATAAACGATGACAACATGCTTTCTAGCTCAAATTAAAGGTTTAAAATAAAATGGTTCTAAGCTATAGCCATTCGAAGTTTGTAGAAGTAGTAAATTAAGAAGAATCCAAGTTCAGCGTATAAAAAGTCGTAGTGTCACTAAGATTTATTCGAAGACTTAAAAGACTTTTTATATCTCTAATTACTTAAAAAATAATGGTGGACCATAAATCCACTACTATTTTTTCACAAGATCCGATATTTTTTTGTTTCTTAACTCATTCTCTAGTTTTTCTTCTGCAGATAGCATTACTTCTTTTATTACACACTTAGGATCATTGTATAAACAACAATCAAACAAAGACGATTTGCCTTCAATTGCATTTATTATATCTAAAAATGAAATATCTTCCCAGTTCTGACTAAGTGTATATCCTCCATTGGCACCCGATACAGAGTTGATCATTCCCTCTTTTACTAACTTAGTTAAGATTTTAGACAAATACGTAGGAGAAACATTTTGCATTTCAGCTAATTGTTGGACACCAACTGGTTTATTTAGTGTTACCTTTGCAAGAAAAAGCATTGTGTGTAGTGCATAATTTGTAGCTTTAGAATATTTCATATTTGTTATTCACTCCAATTAGAGACTTTACATATCTACAATAGCATTAAATTTATGTTATTTCAATATTTGTGCCTTTGTTCTAAAAAAAAGAATAAATATCAATTCTTTTTCTAGTATTGCACGAGCTGTTAGCCATCGCTAAAACATCTTTAATAAGGTCGGGAGTCCCTTTAGCTGGATACATTTTCGCTTTGAAACTAGATTTTCTGATTCGTTTCCTTCATAAAGTGAAACTTCAATCAGTGGGAGTTTTCTTCATCCCCCACTGATTGTTAGTTGAACCAATCGGGCTTTTACGGTCAGTTGATCGCCCACCTAGTGTACTCGTTCTCATCTTTCCACTTGAGATGGCGTTTTACTGACCGTTAATGCGGGATAAATAATTTCTAACAATTCTTCCCTCTTCACAAAACTTTCTCTACTTTAAACTACATTAAAGGGACAAACATATTAGATGTGCTCATCCCAAAAATCCTTACTAAAACTCGTATTCGCATGATGTTTCCCTGCTGGCTTGGCTATATCTGAACCACGAATAATTGCTCCTTTTCCAAACTTCTGCTCAATTTGATCAACAAGTTTAATGATTGGCTCCTCTTTTACATGTTCTTCAAAGTTAAAGAACGTTAACTGCTGTGTCGTTTCTTTAATATCACTGACATTCGATACGGTAATACCTAGTAATCTAACCGGCTCTTCATTCCAATGCTTATTAAATAAATTCCATGCTTGCTCAACTATATCCTCTTTTGCATTAATGGCATTATTCATGGACTTACTTCGTGTATAGGTCTCCCAATCAGCAGTACGAATCATAACACTTACAGTAACGCCTGCAAGTTTTTTTGCCTTTAATCTTCCAGCAACCTTCTCAGAAAGCATCGTAATTATTTCATATAATTCATCTCTGTCCGTCACATCATGAGATAACGTTGTTGAGTTCCCTACACTTTTCGTATCATATATTGCCTCTGGGTCCACAGCTCTGTCATCTTCTCCATTCGCCTTTTGCTTCATACGTGGACCATTGATGCCAAAATTTTGCTTTAATACATATTCATCAGCAACCGCAAGTTCCCCAATTGTTTGAATACCTAACTTTTTCAGCTTCTCTGCTGTACTTTTGCCAATTCCATGCATCTCAATTACATGCATCGGCCACAATACTGCTGGCACGTCTCGCTTTCGTAGTATCGTAATACCCATCGGCTTTTTCATATCACTTGCCATTTTCGCCAAGAATTTATTCGGTGCAATGCCGATTGAACAAGGCAATTGAAGTTCGGTCCATATTCTATCTTGTAGATCTTGGACATGTTGTAATACATTTTGCCCCGCGATGATAGGTAGTTGCAAATATCCTTCATCAATTGAAACCGGCTGGAGAATTTCGCTATATTCCTTTAATAAATTGAAAAAAGACTTCGAAGCTGTCCTATAACGATCAAAATTAGGAGGTCTTACGATGAGCTCAGGACATTTTCGCCGTGCTTCTCCGACATTCATCGTTGTATAAACACCTTTAGCCCTTGCTTCGTAGCTACACGTAATAATTATACCTCTACGTTCTTTAGGATTACCCGCGATTGCTACTGGCTTTCCTTTTAAAGAAGTATCATAAATTTGTTCAACAGAGGCATAAAAGCAATTAAGGTCAATATGTAAAATGATTCTTCCTTTATGCATAGTCTATCACCCCATTTACCTACCTAAAATTTTAACCTTGCGAGTTATTCTTGTGTTGTATTTCTTCAGCATGTTAATTGTCTGTAATTCTCATGTTCAAATATTTCGGCTAGTTAATAGAAAATTTAACAATAACCTAGACAATAGATAATCATTAGAAAGTGGCCAAATTTTTCTTACATTACTGATTGACTAAATCTCATCATTTTGTGAAAATTACTGTTTTCAGCTTAGCATTACAAACAACTGGAGCACATTACACAACATAAGTTACAAAAGACCATTACTTCTCTCCATTATAACTGTATCATGCCATTTTCCATGTAATTGAGCAATTCTTTCCCTTGTTCCAACAACTCAAAAACCTAGCGATTGATACTTGCTGTGTTGATTGCAAATATAGATGATTGGAGCGTCCAAAATCCAGCTTTTTCACTTTCTTCAATCAATTCTCTAAAAAATTTAGTGGCAACCCCCTTTCCCTTTGCCATCGTTCAAGATATAAACACTTACTTCTCCAACCACTATAAACCTCACAAGCAGAGACAGGTGAAATTGCAATCCAACCAACCACTCGCTTGTCAATCTTTGCCACGAAGCGTAAAGTTACATGGTGCCCTTCATCCCATACACATTCACTTGGAACCGCTGTTTGAAAGGTTGCCATCCCTGTTTCAATTCCTTCTTTATAGATTTTTACTACCTCAGCTAAATCATTTTGTCACTTGACGAATAAGAAATGTGTCCATATCCTTTTCCCCCTAGTTATGTTTAAAAAGGACTGCTAGCTTTCGCTAACAGTCGATTAATTAACTACATGCGTTTGATTGATTGACAACATTGATACTGCATACTCCTGTTTGTGGTAACGCTAATTCTACCCGTTGCGAAGCCTCTTCATCTCCTGACAAATATGCAGTTATTGAACGTACTTGTTCATAGCCTGTTGCCATTAAAAATGTTGGTGCACGTCCATAGCTTTTTGCTCCTACAATATAGAAACCTTGTTCTGGCTGCCGAAGTATTTCTTCTCCATGTGCACGAACTGTTCCACAACTATGCTCATTAGGGTCAATTAGTGGTGCTAATGCTTGCACACTCTCAGTTGCTGGATCAATGGAAAGACGTAGTTCGTTGTTAATCGTAAAATCTGGTCGATTTCCTGCATTTATAATGAGCTCATCGAATCCTGTTATTACTTGCTGTTCTCCATTTAAAGTACCTACAATATTTATTTTCTCATCTTTTTTCACCTTTGAAATATAGAATGGCGTCACCACTTCAATCTTACCTGTATCTACTAATTCATGAATACGTATACCTAGTGCGCCACGTGCTGCCAAGGCATCTTTTTCTTCACCACCATATGCTTCTTCTACAGATTTTTTACGCATAATCCAAACAAGTTTCGTTGAAGTATTCTCTTTTTGTAATTCAGCCAGAGCTAGTAAAGTATTAATTGCTGAATGACCACCGCCTATGACAGCAATTTTCTTATTTGCATATCTTGTAGGATTCATATTTAAATTTGGAATCCCATACTCAATATAATCCGCTAATACTTTTTCAGTTTGTAGCCAAACACCTGTAGAGTTTGCTGGGTTTGGATTCCTCCATGTCCCTGTCGCATCAATAACAGTTTTCGCCTCAATGATCTTTACGTCGTCCTCCATTTCAATATATATCTGAAAGGATTGATTTACTCGATTTTTCGATTTCATTTTATCATTCAATTGGCGTGAAATCCCGACTACTTTTGAATTAAGGTGAATATAAGGTTTTATTTGTGATACCGCTGCTAAAGGCTTTAAATAGAGATCAATTAACTCATGCCCAGTTGGTATAGTTTCTAAGTCAGGCTCTTGCCAATCTGTGCCCTCAAGTAAAGCTTTAGCAGCTTTATTGATGTTATAACGCCATGGAGAAAATAGTGTAACATGACCCCAAGTACGAATATTATGAGCAATATCTTTACCTGCCTCTAGTAAAATAAAGGACTGATTCTGTTCCACTAAATGAGCTGCTGTAGCTAACCCGATTGGACCAGCACCTATTATTACAATTGGTAAATTTTTATTTATAGTTGAAGTTTCTTGCACCTCAATATCTTTAGCAGTAGTACAACAAGAATCGTTTTGTTTGTTTACTTTAAGTGTTTTCATAAATAACCCCTTGTTCTCTTTATATTTTACATAAGCATTCACTTATATAATATGTATTTTTTTACGTCTAACATTAAGCTAGACGCATTTAATAAAAACAGACGATTGTGACGGAATTAACATACTTCAGCTTCCCCCACTTGTCTCTCAATTTCTTTTGTAGCTTTGTCGAATTGGTACCATGTTGAAGTTCCATAGTGCTCAATATCTCCTTTAACGAAAAAATCAACAGCAAATGAATTAGCTTGAGTTATTGTATATTCTCTACTAGTCATACTCAAAGTCAAATAAGAGATGAAATATTCTTTTGTTACCACGTCACAGTGATTAACTTGTTGAACAGCACGTTGCGCGCTCGTAGATCTGAATTTTTTTATTTCAGCTCCTCAGCTACGAATTGTTCAATCCGTTTTCCAAAAGCATCACGTACGTCTTGAAAAACAGCCCATTTTTCTTCGTCCGTACCTGACGCTTTTGCTGGATCTTCAAATCCCCAATGCTCACGACGAACATGTAGTGGTGTTATCAGACATTTATCAGCTGCATCCCCGCACAGTGTGACAACGTGTTGCACTGTTTAATATCTCAACATCAATCAAGGCAGATGTATGATCAGAAATACCGATCCCTACCTCTTCCACAAAAAAATGCTCCCTATATTTTAATAGTTTTAAAATATTTCTTTTGCCAACGAAGGGCAACCCATACAAGTCCAATGAGTACTGGTACTTCAACCAGTGGGCCTATAACAGCGGCAAAAGCCACCCCACTATGAAGTCCAAAAACACCCACAGCAACAGCAATAGCTAATTCAAAGTTGTTACTAGCAGCTGTAAACGAAAGGGCTGCTGTGACAGGATAAGATGCTCCTGCTTTGCGAGATGAAAAGAAAGAGACTGCAAACATCACAACAAAGTAAATAAATAACGGAATGGCAATTCGTACTACATCGAGTGGTAATTCCACTAATTTCTCACCCTTTAAAGCGAACATCATCACAATTGTGAAAAGAAGTGCAATTAAAGTAAGTGGCGAAATCTTCGGTAAAAATTTTTCTTCGTACCATTGTTTCCCTTTTGTTCTGATGCCTATCCAGCGTGTGAAGAAGCCAGTAGCAAATGGAATTCCTAAATAAATAAGGACACTTTTCGTAATTTCCCACATTGAGATTGACACATTAAAATTTTCTAAGCCAAACCAACCAGGTAATACATTTAAGAAAAAGTAAGCAAAAATCGAATACGTTACTATCTGAAAAATGGAGTTAAAGGCAACTAAACCCGCTACATATTCACGATCACCTCTTGCTAAATCATTCCACACGATAACCATTGCAATACAACGTGCCAATCCAATCATAATGAGCCCAGCCATATATTCTGGGTAATCATGTAAAAAGATAATAGCCAAAAAGAACATTAAGAATGGACCAAGTAACCAGTTTTGAAAAAGTGATAATAAGAGCACCTTCCAATCCTTAAATACTCTCCACATTTCCTCATATTTAACTTTTGCAAGTGGTGGATACATCATGATAATTAACCCTAAAGCTATAGGAATAGATGTTGTTCCTATAGACATTGATTCCAATGCTTTACCTATATTGGGCAGTGTAATACTGAGCACAACGCCAATACCCATCGCCACAAAAATCCAAACAGTTAAATAACGATCTAAAATAGAAAGTTGCTTCGGTAAAGATTTCTCCATGTTCAATCAACTCCTACTTCTGTAGAGCAAGAAGGTCCACAATGCTTAAATGAAATAGGTTCTAATTCATCAAGTACAGCTTGAATATATACAGTCTGTTCTTCGTGTAATCGGTAATGTTTCCAAGTTCCCTTTTTTCTCTCTAAAATAATTCCAGCCTCTTTTAACTTACGTAATTGTTGACTAACTGCTGGCTGAGAAACTTGTAAAACATCGACTAAATCACAGACACAAACTTCTCCTTGTTTTAAGCACGCTAAAAGCTTTAATCGATTGATATCGCTAATAGCCTTTAACTGTTTTTCCATTTTTATAATGGACTCCATATTATCGCTCCTTTATATAATCATTCACTTATATAAGAATACTCTTATGTATTAATGAATGCAAGAGGATTAAATTTTGTTACTTATCATCACCTCAATCATTTATAGACGTACACTAGCCGATTGGCGCGCAGGCGGCGAGTGTAGCTGACGGCATTCGCCTTTCGCTACAGAGCAAAGCTCCCTGTGGGAATAGCATGAGCGAAAAGGCCCCACAGGAGCGTAAGCGACGAGGAAACTGAAGCCATCCCCGCGAAAAGCGTCCGCCGTAGCGGAAATCAACGGGTTCATATAGATACTTCTATTTTAAAAGAAAAAAAACTGTAAACAAACTGAATTTTTCGAGTTTGAACTGCCCCTAAATTGTTAGACACCAAATCTAACGATTTAGGGGTGTTTTTTATGGCTAACTTTACTGCCGAAGAGAAAA
>NZ_JBNNLZ010000028.1:0-55174 GCF_050272295.1 Lysinibacillus sp. NPDC048646 | reverse complement strand
GTTCGTCCTGAGCCAGGATCAAACTCTCCATAAAAGAAATTTGATAAGCTCAAATTGTTTTGCTGGCATCAATTTTGATGTCCAAAATTTTGTTTTGTTCACTTACCGAAGTTAGCTACTAAAAACTTTATTGATTACGTTTTGCTTGTTCAGTTTTCAAGGTTCATTTTGTCGCCGCTTTGTTTCAGCAACTTTTATATCTTAACATTTCTCACTTTCGTTGTCAACAACTTTTTTCAAGTTTTTTCACCCTGTCAAAAGTGACAACTCTTATAATCTATCACTTCGAGAAGTTGTTGTCAACATCTTTTTTGTGATGCAATTTCAAGTTCGTTATGTTTTTCTCGCGTCGTCTTAACGACAAGTAATAATTTATCACGAATCTATAACAAGCGCAAGTGTTTTTACTATAAAAATATCTTTTTCGATAAATCATTCATTAGTAAGCTATTAATAGACTTTTCGAGCATTGTTATTTCTAGTATTTGTTGTAGCTATGACATTAATTTTTTTACTATACATCGGTTTCTTGTAAATCTCGATAAAATAAGAAGGCCCTTTTAATTAGGACCTTCTTTTATATAGAAATCATTTTGTAATGTGGCGCATCGTCGGGAATAATAGTACGTCACGGATTGATGGAGAGTTTGTTAAAAGCATGATTAAACGGTCGATACCGATACCTAAACCACCTGTTGGCGGCATACCATATTCCAACGCTTCTACGAAATCATTATCCATATCGTGCGCTTCATCGTTACCAGCTTCTTTTTCAGCTAACTGCGCTTCAAAGCGTTCTCGTTGATCGATTGGATCATTAAGTTCTGTGAATGCATTTGCATGCTCACGACGAACGATAAACAGTTCAAAACGGTCTGTGAAACGCTCATCCTCTGGATTTTTCTTAGCTAGAGGTGAGATTTCTACTGGGTGTCCGAATACAAATGTTGGCTGCACAAGTGTCTCTTCTACTTTTTGCTCGAAAAACTCATTAATGATATGACCCACTTCATGTGAAGGTTTAACTTCTACTCCATGCTCCTGAGCAAGCGCTTGTGCTTGTTCTTTTGTCATAGCTTGCCAGAAGTCCACACCCGTAGCTTCTTTAACGGCATCTACCATATGGACACGTTTCCAACCTGCAGCGAGGTTAATTTCATCTTCTCCATATTGAACTGTTGTCGAACCAAGAACTTCTTGCGCTACATGTGCAATTAAGTTTTCCGTTAGAGACATAATATCTTTGTAGTCTGCGTATGCTTCGTATAGCTCAATCATTGTGAATTCAGGATTGTGACGTGTTGAAATACCTTCGTTACGGAAAACACGGCCAATTTCATATACTTTTTCAAGTCCACCAACGATTAAACGTTTTAAGTGCAATTCAATAGCGATACGCATATAGAGTTCCATATCAAGCGCATTATGGTGTGTAATGAACGGACGAGCCGCTGCACCACCAGCAATTGTATGAAGCATTGGCGTTTCGACTTCCAAATAACCTTCATTATCTAAATAGTTTCGAATAGCACGAATGATTTTAGAACGTGTAATAAATGTATTTTTGCTATCTTCATTTGTCATTAAATCTAAGTAACGTTGACGATAACGTTGCTCTACATCCTGTAAGCCGTGGAATTTCTCTGGCATTGGACGTAATGCCTTCGTCAGGAATGTAAATCCTTCTGCTTTTACTGAAAGCTCTCCTACTTGTGTGCGGAAGACGTTACCACGAATACCTACGATATCACCTAAGTCAGCTTGTTTGAATAATTCGTAAGCCTCTTCACCAACGTGGTCTTGGCGAACATAAATTTGAATTTGCCCACCTAAATCTTGAATATGTGCAAAGCCAGCCTTTCCTTTACCACGCTTTGTCATAATACGACCTGCGATAATAACCTCTTGAAGGTTTTCTTCTAGCTGCTCTTTTGTTTGATCCGCAAATTGTTCACGTACTTCTGTTGATAAATGTGTTCGTTCAAAACGGCTACCAAACGGATCTTGACCATTTTCACGAATAGTCGTCATTTTTTGGCGTCTCACCAAAAGCTGATCATTTAATTCTTCTATGTTTGACACTTGTTTCACTCCTTATTAAATTGTCCGCGTTTACGTCCATAATATTTCTATTGTACACAATTTTAAAGCTGTATTCATCTGTTTCGGTTTAATTTCCACAAGAGTCAAAATGATTAATAATTCAAATAATTAAAGTGCTTAATAGAAACACCCCCACTTTCTCAATGCTACCGCTGTCATGTAAAAAGGAGACATCCCTAATAAGACGTCTCCTTGTACTTTTATAGAATCATTTCTTTTAACTCTGGAATAAGAAGATTAGATTCGCGTTCCTCATATTCTTGGACAAGTCCATTTAATAGGGCGCGAAGCTCCACAGCCGTTTCTGTTTGGTTAATTGCATTACGTGCTTTACCGTTACCACGAATGCCTTTCAAGTACCATGATGCATGCTTGCGCATTTCACGCACGGCTACGATTTCACCTTTTAATTGCATAAGACGTTCAAAGTGTAATAAACACACATCAATTTTTTCTCGTACACCTGGCTCTTCTTTTAGTTCACCTGTTTCCAGATACTGCACAGTCCGATAAATCATCCATGGATTCCCTAATGCAGCACGGCCAATCATCACTGCATCTACTCCAGTTGTTTCAAGCATACGCTTCGCATCTTGCGGCGTTTCGACATCGCCATTTCCAAGCACAGGAATAGAGACGTTTTCTTTTACTTGACGAATAATATCCCAATTCGCTTTACCTTCATACATTTGAACACGTGTACGACCGTGCACTGCTACCGCTGAAGCACCAGCACGTTCTGCAGCTTGAGCATTTTCAACAGCAAATACATGTTGGTCATCCCAACCAATTCGCATTTTTACACTGACTGGCTTTTTCACCGCATCAACAACAGCTGCTACCATTTCGTATATTTTATTTGGATCTAAAAGTAATCGAGCACCCGCTTCACATTTAATGATTTTATTAACTGGGCAGCCCATATTAATATCAATAATATCCGCTGTTGTATTTTCGTCTACATACTTTGCCGCCTCTACTAATGTTGCTTTATCTCCACCAAAGATTTGCAAAGATAGTGGGTTTTCACGTTCATCGATATATAGCATGCCTAATGTTTTTTCGTTCTTTTGGACAATTCCTTTATCACTAATCATTTCAGCATATACAAGCCCTGCTCCAAATTCCTTAACTGTTAAACGGAAAGCAGAGTTACAAATTCCGGCCATTGGTGCTAATACGACACGGTTGTCCATGACAATATCGCCAATTTGGAACGGCTTCTCAGTTGACTGACTCAACGTTGATTTCCTCCTTCTAGTGGGCTCTCACCCTTCAATTCCTAAGTATCTATTATTAATGGCCGTGCCATAGTTGTTAATACATCCACTAATGGTTCCGTTTATCAATCAGACTCCCTAAGAGAATCATCAGTGTCATCACAACACTCTTAATAATTTTATCTTTAGGTTGTGTGATTTATTTAACGGAACCCACCATATTTTGCTCTAGCGATTCTTTCCATAAGGTTACGCCTTCATTTTCACAATTCAACTGTTTCAACGTATCATGAGCTAGCTGTAATTGCTCGCCCACTGGTGTAGGTGTAATTTCTATCAGTGGCACTAACACAAAAGCCCGTTCATACATTCTTGGATGTGGAACAATTAAGTTCTCTGTTTCAATATTTTCGTGATTATAAAGTAAAATATCAAGGTCAATGATTCGAGGACCCCAACGAAATTCACGAACACGCCCTAGTTCGTTTTCAACTGACTGGCAAATTCCCAACATTTCAGAAGGAGAATAACTCGTTTTAATAGAAACTGCAATATTTAAAAAATCTGCTTGATCTGTAAAGCCCACAGCCGCAGTTTCATAAATTGAAGAAATTCGGACAACCTCTATTTTTTCCTTCTCCATTAAAAGCTTAATAGCTTGCTGAAGATTATCATAACGCTCGCCAATATTTGTACCGATTGATAGAAAGACATTATTCATCGGAATTCACCTCTCGTCACTTCAACAGATACCTCTTTGTAATAGCCCTGTATCGGTGGATCTGGCTTAATAAGCTCCACGCGAACACCTTTTACTTTGTCAGGATATGCCTTTAGCACAGTGTTGGCAATTTTTGATACAAGCGCTTCAATTAGTTTAAAGGGTTCACCTTCTACAATATCACGGCATATCGCATATACCTCAGCATAATTCACTGTATAAACCAAATCATCCGTTTCACCAGCTTTTGTCATATCAACCGCGAGGGAAACATTGGCACGGAAGCGTTGACCTAGGGTAGTTTCAGCCGCTAACACACCGTGATAGCCGTAAAACTGCATGTCCTTTAAATGAATATAATCCATTAAGCTTCCTCCTCATATAATCGTTTACCAACTAACACGTCCGTCATATACGTAGCACGAGCCATTTCCTTCACATCGTGCACGCGGATCATATGACAACCCTTTTCAATGCCATATACAACTGTTGCAGCGGTACCTTCTAAACGCTGCTCAACTGGCAGCTTCAGCACATTGCCAATCATTGACTTACGTGATGTTGCCAGTAGCACAGGATAACCCATTAACACTAAATCATCTAAATGCTGCATCATTTCAATATTGTGAGTCGTCGTTTTTGCAAAGCCAATCCCTGGATCTAAAATAATGTGGGTATCGGGTACACCAGCCTTCTTTGCAATCGAGATACTTTCTTCTAAGTCAGCCTTTGCTGTTGCCCAAAAACCAGCACCATAGTTCTGATTTTCACGGTTATGCATTAGAATGATAGGCACATTTAGTTGTGCTGCAACCTGCGCAATCTCAGGTTCTGACTTTGCACCCCAAATATCGTTAATGATATGTGCACCCGCTTCAACCGCTGCACGTGCTACATTCGCTTTATACGTATCCACCGAAATAATTGCTGGTACTTCAGCAAGCAATGCTTGAATAACCGGTACAATACGTCCAATTTCATCTTCATCGGAAATACGCTCATAGCCAGGTCGTGTGGACTCACCACCAACATCAATAATTTTAGCGCCATCAGCTACCATCTTTTTCGCTTGCGCAACGGCTGCTTCAACGTTATTGTATTTACCTCCATCTGAAAAAGAATCGGGTGTGACATTCAAAATTCCCATGACAAACGTTTCGCTAGTATAGTCTAAAGTAATTCCGTTAATCGTTAACGGAGTTTTATATTTTTCTAACATCTTGATACTCCTTTTATCCTTGTTCCATTTCCTTCACAAACGCTTCATGCAAACGTATATAAATAGGTCCTTTGTTGCCAAGTAGCTGCACATTCTCTAATGCACGAATTGGAACAAGTTCTTGCACGGAATTTGTAATAAAGCATTCAGAACTTTGCTCTGTATCCTCTTTCGTAAAAAGCCCTAGCTGCACTTCAATACCGAGAGATCGTGCTCGCTCTATAACCCATGCCCGCGTAATGCCAGGTAAAATGCCTGTCTCTAAGGAAGGCGTATATAGTATATCATTTTTCACCCAAAAAATATTTGATGTTACACCTTCAGCCACATAGCCAGCCTCCGTTAAAAAGAAACCCTCTTGTTCCGCCAATGACGGCATTTCAAAGCGCCCCAAAACATTATTGCCGTAATGATGTGACTTGACACGAATACCACGTTCAGGAGTATTACGACGTGTTACTAACCACTGCGCTGATTTTTCCTTTCCACGAGGCGTATCAAGTAACTCCTTGCGAAAAACAATTACATTCGGCTCCATATATTTTGTCGGCTGTAAACCAATACCATGATCTCCAGCTGATACATTTATACGAAAATAACCATCTTGTCCGCCAGCCTGAACATTCAATTGCTCAATCACCGCGAGTAAGTCATCCTCTGTACAGGACATGTATATACGGTATTGGGCAAGAGCCGCTTGTAACCTTTCTATATGTGCCTCCCAACATAGCACCTTCCCGTTGTATGTTCGAAACGTTTCAAAAAAACCAAGCCCATATAAAAAACCGTGATCAAATGGAGAAATTCGTAAATCCTCCGCTGCAATATAGTTGCCATTCATCCAGCATTGCATTTATTTTACTCCCTCTACGTACAGTTCTATAAAATGACGCAGCAATTTTTTACCTTGCTCGGTCATAATAGACTCGGGATGATATTGAACCCCTTCAATTGGGTAGTCCTTATGACGAATACCCATAATCTCGCCTTCCGTTGTCCATGCTGTCACTTCAAAGCATTCTGGTAATGATTCCTTCTCTACAATAAGCGAGTGATAACGGGTTGCTTGGAACGGATTCGGCATACCTGTATGTAAGCCAATTTCAGCATGCAACACAGGAGAGGTCTTGCCATGCATTAATCGCTCGGCACGAATAACTTTGCCACCAAAAACCTGTGCAATCGCTTGATGACCAAGGCAAACCCCTAAAATCGGAATATTTCCCGTGAAATATTTGATAATATTTAAACTTTCTCCTGCCTCATTTGGACTACATGGCCCCGGCGATATAACGATCATATCAGGCGCAAGTTGTTCAATATCTTCTACCGTTAACATATCATTTCGCTTCACAATCAGTTCATGTCCAAACTCGCCAAAATACTGTACAAGGTTATACGTAAAAGAATCATAGTTATCAATCATTAAAATCATTTTGCTCGCTCCTCTGCCATCGCCTTTGCCTGCCACATCGCTTTCGCTTTATTTAAGGACTCTTGGTGCTCCCTTTCTGGTATGGAGTCAATAACAATACCTGCACCTGCTTGAATATGGGCTACTCCATCTTGGATAAATGCTGTTCGTATAACAATATTAAACTCCATGTCACCTGTATAGCCTAACCAGCCAATCGAGCCTGTATATAACCCTCGGCGCACCGGCTCTAGTTCCTCAATAATCTCCATCGTCCGAATTTTAGGTGCTCCAGTGATAGTACCACCAGGAAACATTGCACGTACCACATCGGCATTGGTCTTGCCATCAGCAATTTCACCCCGTACATTGGAAACAATATGCATAACATGCGAATAGCGTTCAATAACCATAAATTCATCTACCTCAACAGTACCGTACGCCGACACTCGTCCTATATCATTACGTTCCAAATCAACAAGCATTACGTGCTCAGCTCGTTCCTTCTCGTTATCAATTAATTCCTGCGCTAATGCTAAGTCTTCCTCTTGTGATTTTCCTCTTGGACGCGTCCCTGCTATTGGGCGCGTTGATAATTCATTTCCGTGGCGTTTCACTAAGAGCTCGGGCGAACCAGATACGACAGCAAAATCTGTCGCTTCAATGTAAGCCATATAGGGGGAAGGATTAAATGCACGCAATGCCTCATATACATCAATAGCTGTAGCATTTAATTTTTTTGATTGACGTACAGACAAATTCACCTGAAATACATCCCCTTGCGCGATGTATTTTTGGATTTTACTTACTGCTGCTTCAAAATCAGTCCCTGCAAAAGACACGAGTAATTCACTTTCATCGTTGACAATCTCTACTGCATTTGCCTTTTCGAATTTGCGTGTAGTAATACCTTCTTGTGCTGCTACCTGCCATGCATGTGCACGCTCCTCCAAATTCACTTCACAGCCTTCTAGCTTCATAAGCGTAACAACATTTGTATTTACATCATGCACTGCCCAGCAGTCAAAAATATAAAAATAAATGTCTGGCACAGACAAATCATCTGCCGCTATCTCTGGCAACACTTCAATTTTGCGTGCATAATCATAAGACACAAAGCCAATCGCGCCACCCTGAAAAACAGGGAGCTCAATATGATAAGGAATTTGATATCTTGCGACTAATTCTTCCAGTAAAGCAAGTGGTTCACCGTATAAGATTTCACTATTGCCATTTCTCCACCTTACATGTAAGCCATCCTCAATCGATTGCGCAGTCGCTAACGGTTGCCAAGCAGCGATGTTAAAATGTCCCCCACGCCCACTTTCTAAAAAAACATGTGCCTGTTCTTCTTCTGTTTGCCTTTTATAGCTATAAAAAAATGCGTCTGCATCCATTTTCAATGTTGTCGTATGTAATGTTCCCACGTTGCAACTCCCCTTTAAATCATATGATGTAATTCCATCTTAACGTGAAAAATGCAGTGAGGCTAATTTTTTTGCTAAACGAAAAACGAGACTCCAATTAATGGAGTCTCGTGATAAAAAGTAAGATTAGTCTTCGAATTGATATAAAGGAGTTGATAGGTAACGTTCACCGTTTGAAGGTACGATTGCAAGAACGTTCGAGCCTTTTCCTAAACGTTTTGCTGTTTCAATAGCAGCGTAGATAGCTGCACCTGAAGAAATACCACATAAGATACCTTCTTCACGAGCTACTTTACGAGCTACATCAAATGAAATTTCGTTTTCTACAGGGAATACAGATGTATAAACATCTGTATCTAATACTGCTGGTACGAAACCAGCACCAATACCTTGGATTTTATGTGGACCTGGTTGACCACCTGACAACACTGGAGAATCTTTTGGCTCAACAGCGATAATTTCGATTTCTGGGTAATTCTCTTTTAATACACCACCAGCACCTGTGATTGTACCACCCGTACCAACGCCCGCTACAAATGCATCCAATTTTAAACCTTCGAATGCTTCTACGATTTCAGGACCTGTTGTTAAACGGTGAACAACTGCATTTGCTGGGTTTGTAAATTGTTGCGGAAGGAGGTAGCCATGCTCAGTAGATAATTCTTCTGCTTTTGCAATCGCACCTTTCATACCTGCTGGCCCTGGTGTTAACACAAGGTCTGCACCATAAGCACGCAATAAGTTACGACGCTCTAAGCTCATCGTTTCTGGCATTACTAGAATCGCTTTATAGCCTTTTGCCGCAGCAATCATCGCTAAACCAATCCCCGTATTACCTGAAGTTGGTTCAATAATTGTGCCACCAGGTTTTAAAGTACCATCTTTTTCAGCTGCTTCGATCATCGCTAATGCTAAACGGTCTTTTACTGAACTACCTGGGTTAAAATATTCTAATTTTACGTATACTGTACCTTCATTTTCATTTGTTGCATGATTTAATTTTACGATTGGCGTTTTACCAACTAATTCAGCTACTGAGTTTGCTAATTTACTCATTATACATTCCACTCCCAATCCCTACTATTTTTATAGGTTTTACTTATTTTGTATTTTATCAAGTTTTCCATTCGATTGTCAATAAATAAAACTTATATTTTCAGAAAATTTATTATAAGCCAGAAAGTATGCGACTTCCTGGCTCCTCATCATTTCTTTTCTTCTCCGTAATACCAAGTTGCTTTAAATTCCGACCAAAATGCTTCTGGTGTCACGGATTGTGGCAATTGCTCCAGTGCAAGCTCACGTTCAATATGTTCTTTCACATCGTCATATGTAAAGGATTGACCTTCTATTACTTCTTGAACTTGCACAATCGCATAATGACCATTATCCAACTTAAACGCCTTACTAATCTCTTTTGCTGATAATGCTTTAGCCGCCTTCCGTATTGAAGGATCGATATTTTCCTGTTTTTCTGTCAGGAAGCCAATATCTCCACCCAAACTAGCAGATGCACTATCCACTGAAATTTCACGTGCTAACACTGAAAAATCAGAACCGTTTTTAAGTTCACTTAATGCTTCTTCAGCTGCTTTTTTGGATGCTACTTCAATAAACTTTGTACGATAGCTTGTTTCAATATTGTAAAGAGCCTTATTTTCCTCATAGTCTTTTTCTATACTATTTTCTTTAATGTCCATATCTTTTGTAAGTACCTTATCTAATATTAGCTGTGAACGTATTTTTTGTCGTAGTTGATCTGCAGAGAGATTTTGCATTGCCGTATCAAATTTATCTTGCGCTGACCGCATTAAAGCAAGCTCTAAATCAATTTCTTTATCAGATACTTTAATTTTGTATTTTTTGGCCGCCTTTTCCATTACGGATTCATTGACTAAGTTTTGTAATGTCTCTTTGCCATAACGTTCTTCCATAGCAATCATCCACTCTTGGCGTGTTATATGATCACCATCAATGGCAGCGACTTGTTCGTCGCTACCAATTTCCTGTGCTTTATTGGGAATTAACCAAGCAATAAACCATAACAGATTTCCTAATAACAAAATAGCTAGTACTATTAAAACCGGTTTCGTCTTTAAGCGTCGTTGCGATAAGGGCGTTTGGTTGGTAGATGCTAGAGGCCGTCGATTACGCGTTGAGCTCATCGATGAACCCTTCTAGCTCTTCTTTTGAAAAATGATATGTTTCTAAACAGAAATGACATTGCGCTTCTGCTTCGCCATCTTCTTCAATCATTTCTCGAATTTCTGCTGACCCTAATCCTATAATGGCTGCACCAAATCGCTCTTTTGAACATTGACACTTAAATTCAACCGGCATTGAATCTAAAATTCGGACATGATCTTTCCCCAAAACTGCTTCTAAAATTTGCTCTGGTGTATAGCCTTTTTCAATCATTTTTGAAACCGGTTCTAAAGTCGCTAGATGCTGTTCGATTTCATTTATTGTTTCTTCTTCACAGCCTGGCATTAGTTGAAGAATAAAACCACCTGCTGCAAGAATTGTGTTATCTGGATTTACTAATACACCTAAGCCTACTGATGATGGCACCTGTTCAGAAGTAGCGAAATAGTAAGTAAAGTCTTCTGCAATTTCTCCTGACACGATTGGCGTTTGTCCGGAGAACATATCGCGTAGGCCAAGATCTTTTACAACCGTTAATGCACCCTCTGTCCCAACACCTGCACGCACGTCTAACTTACCATGCTCATTTAAATCAAAATGCACCTGAGGATTTGTCACAAAGCCACGAACTTCACCCTTAGCATTACTATCAATTACCATAGGACCGATTGGACCGTCACCTTCAATTTTGATGGTAATTTTTTCTTCGCCTTTCAACATGGCTCCCATCATTACACCCGCTGTCATGGAACGTCCAAGTGCTGCAGACACGATTGGCCATGTATTATGACGACGTTGAGCCTCTCCTACTGTTGCCGTAGTACAGGCTGCAAATACACGCACCTGCCCATTAAACCCTAAACCTCTTACTAAATAATCTTTCATAGATGATAGTCCCTCATTTCTTAGTGATTGCGTTTATATAGCTGATATAAGCCTTTTAATGTTAAAAACGGATCGACCACATCAATAGCTTGCGTCTCCCCAGCAATTAAATTTGCTAACCCACCCGTCGCAATAACAAGTGGTTCTTCTTTACTTTGTGTCTTCATGCGATTAACGATGCCCTCAACTTGTCCAACAAAGCCATAAAAAATTCCGGCCTGCATGGCAGAAACTGTTGTTTTCCCAACAATATGTGTAGGGCGCATTATTTCAATACGCGGTAATCGAGCGGCTTGCGTATACAACGCTTCCGTAGAAATGGTAATACCCGGGGCTATAGCACCACCCATGTAGTCACCTTTTTCATTCAAATAACAAAATGTTGTCGCTGTACCAAAATCAACAATAATGAGTGGTGTCTTGTAAGCATCAAGTGCGGCAATAGCATTCACTATGCGATCTGACCCAACCTCTCTTGGATTTTCGTATTTAATATTTAATCCTGTTTTCACACCTGGGCCAACAACAAGTGGTTTTTTATGAAAATACTTTTGACACATCGCTTCTAATGAAAACATAATAGGCGGTACAACCGAGGATATAATAATGCCCATAATTTGTTCAAATGAAATGCCTGCATGATTAAAAAAGGCTTGTACTTGCATCGCATACTCATCTTCCGTTTTATGAAGATCGGTCACCATTCGCCAATGGAAAGCTAGTTGTTCATTAGCATCATAGACACCTAATACTATATTTGAATTTCCTGCATCTAATACTAAAATCATGCCTGAAGCCTCCATATCTATTGCACCTCGACGAGCGTTCTGTCTGCATTCAGTCAAATAAACAGTTTGTTTGGACATTGTTATGCGCAAAGATATTCAACACTATTCCAAATCTGTAACATCCGCCTGAGGCTATAACTTTATACAGTATTCTAACGTCCACTGAATAAACAAATAGTTGAAATTATCTCCGTACAATAGAGATGAGAGATTTCTACCGAATAAAGTTAGAACACTTTAGAAAATGATACCATAATTTTAAACGAAGGAAATAGCATTCATACTCATGATAAAAGGAGCAAACCAACGTGTAATGAAGGTTGCTCCTTGAGCATTATTTAAAATTAAATTTTTCTGGGTCTGGACCGCAGCGCAAGCCATCGTTCAATGCATCTAACTTCGCCATTTCTTCATCTGTCAGTGAAAAATCAAAGACTTTTAAGTTTTCTGTCATACGCGCAGGCGTCATTGTTTTTGGAATAGTCACAACGCTATGCTGAACATCATATCGTAAAACAATTTGTGCAGGCATTTTACTATATTTAGCAGCTAACTCTTGAATTAACGCTTCCTCCAACAGAGTACCATTCATCAGAGGTGACCATGCCTCTACTTGAATACCATGTTCCTTACAATAGGCTCGCACTTCCTCTTGCGTTAAATGCGGATGGAATTCAATTTGATTTATAACAGGGATAACCGTTGTCTCTTTTAATAAATTTTCTAGATGATGCACATGAAAGTTACTTACACCAATTGAACGCACACGGCCATCTTGATAAATTTTTTCAAGTGCTTTATATGCTTCAACATGGTTTTTATCTATACCTGGCCAATGAATTAAATAGAGGTCCAAATATTCTAGCCCTAATTTTTCTAAACTACTATCATAGGCTGTAAGTGTCTCTTCATAGGAAAGCCCGTCGTTCCACACCTTTGATGTCACAAATAGTTCTTCACGTGTTACTAATCCTTCAGCGATTGCTGCACGAATTCCTCGCCCAACACTTTCTTCGTTGCGATATATTTGAGCTGTATCAATACTACGATAGCCTTTAGCAATTGCTGTTTTCACGGCCTCTGCCAAGTCTTCACCTTCAGGCACACGAAAAACCCCATAGCCAATTAACGGCATTTCAAGGCCATTATTCAATGTTACGTTTCCCAAGTTCAACACTCCCATCCATTTATTATGCAATTGCATAATATACTATCTATATCCTAATGCTTTATGCTAAAAAAAGGCAAAGAAAAAGACTGTTTACGAAATTCGTAAACAGTCCACTACGTCATTAATCACGCTTTTCATCGAAACCTTTTGGTGTATCTTGTCGTTCACCATCGTCTTTTGGTAAATCAGCTGTTGTTGGATTCGGTTCATCACTTAGCAGCTCTTTTTTAATAATTGGTTGTTCCCCAACTTTTTCTAGCATTGGCTGTGCTTCAGCTTTTGGAGCGTCCAGTTTTTCCACAACCTCTGGTTCTGGTAAAACGCCATGGTCACGTAAATGCTCAATTTCTTGCGCGTTCAATGTTTCTTTTTCCATCAATGTTGTCGCAATTAAATCAAGTAAAGTACGTTTTTCCGTTAAAATACGTTTCGTACGCTCATACTGCGTATCGATAATTTTTTGCATTTCTTTATCAATTTCATAGGCAACCGAATCTGAATAGTTTTGATCAGAATTAAAGTCACGACCTAAGAATACATTGCCACCCTGACTTGAACCAAATTGCATTGCGCCAAGATTCTCACTCATACCATATTCAGTAACCATAGCACGTGCTATGCTTGTTACTTTTTGGAAGTCATTATGAGCACCGGTAGATACTTCGCCAAGTACAATTTCCTCAGCTACGCGACCACCAAGAAGCCCAGCAATACGATCTAACAGCTCTTGTTTTGTCGTGAAGAAACGTTCTTCCTTCGGTAACATAATCGCATAACCACCCGCTTGACCACGAGGGACAATTGTTACTTTGTGTACTGTATCCGCTTCATCAAGTTGTAGACCAACAACAACATGCCCTGCTTCATGGAAGGAAACAAGTTTTTTCTCTTTAGCTGAGTATACACGGCTAGCTTTCGCTGGACCCGCAATTACTCTGTCAGACGCCTCATCGATATCTGCCATATTTATCGAACGTTTACTTTTACGTGCTGCTACAAGTGCAGCTTCGTTTAATAAGTTTTCTAAATCCGCACCTGAGAAACCAGGTGTACGTTGTGCTACAGCACCCAAATCAACTGAATCTGCTAAAGGTTTATTGCGTGCATGCACTTTTAGAATTGCTTCACGACCTTTTACATCAGGATGTCCTACAGTAATTTGACGGTCAAAACGACCAGGACGTAATAAGGCTTTATCTAAAATATCTGGGCGGTTTGTTGCAGCGATGATAATAATACCTTCATTTGCACCGAAGCCATCCATTTCAACTAACAATTGGTTCAGTGTTTGTTCACGTTCATCGTGACCGCCACCAAGACCTGCGCCACGTTGGCGACCAACCGCATCAATTTCATCGATGAAAATGATACATGGTGCATTTTTCTTCGCGTTTTCAAATAAGTCACGAACACGTGATGCACCGACACCGACAAACATTTCTACGAAGTCAGAACCCGAAATCGAGAAGAATGGAACGCCTGCTTCGCCTGCTACCGCACGAGCAAGTAATGTTTTACCTGTACCTGGAGGACCTACAAGTAAGATACCTTTTGGAATACGTGCGCCGATTTCAGTGAATTTGCGGTGATCTTTTAAGAAATCAACAACCTCTATAAGTTCCGCTTTCTCTTCATCTGCACCCGCTACATCTGTAAAACGAACCTTTTTCTTTTGATCATCATAGAGTTTAGCTTTACTTTTACCAAAGCTCATTACTTTATTGCCTCCACCTTGAGATTGACTCATTAGGAAGAAGAATAAGAAGATGATGATGATGAATGGGATGATTCCTGTGAAAAACTGTACCCATCCGCTAGTCTCTGGTGCTTTTAAAAAATCAATATTGCTATTTTTATCTTTCGCAGCAGCATCGATTCGATCCATTAACGATTGATTGTCACGTGGTAGGTTCACTGTAAAACTTTCGCCTTTTTCATAGCCCTTCATTGAACCTTCAACGATATAAACTGATTTATCAGGTTGAATTTTTGCTTCTGTAATTTCATTCTTATCAAGAGCCTCTAAAAACTCTGGATAAGTAATTTCTTTCGTCGGTGATTTTCCACCGTTGAAAGTACCAAATATACCGATAATCACTAAGAAAATCAGTAAATAAAATATGGTATATCGAAATATTCGATTCATCTCCAGCCTCCTCATTACAAACAGAAAAATTATAAGTAAAATCTTAACATACCATGATTTCATCATACAACGAAAAGCCTTACTTAAAAAAAGTTTCGTTCGATTTTTGTCAAAATCTAAACATATTTATTTGTAGCAAATTACGTTCCAACTTAATTGTACCTAGTGCTGTGCTTTCGTGCTTTCGGTACAGTTAAACAATGTGTCCAGATTTTGAATTGTGTGCAAACAGCTCAAAATCTATAGCATCCGCTGGAGGCTTTAATTTTATACAGTTTACGTTTCTCAGTTAACTATTTAAAATTAAAAAGAGTAGACTGCTGGCTTTAAAATACCGATATAAGGTAAGTTTCGGTACCTCTCTGCATAGTCTAAACCATAACCAACAACAAATCCATCGGGTACCTTAAAACCAACATAATCTGCAGACAGGTTCACTTTACGTCCTGACGGTTTGTCTAAAAGTGTAACGATTTTAATGGATTTTGCCTTACGGTACTTAAATAGATCAACTAGGTAGCTTAAAGTTAAACCACTATCGATAATGTCTTCGATAATTAATACGTCCCGTCCTTCAACGCTTGTATTTAGATCCTTTAAGATTTTCACTTCACCAGATGAAACCGTAGCATTCCCATAACTAGAGACATCCATAAAATCCAGCTCGATGAAAGAATCGAAACGTTTCATCAAGTCAGTCATAAATGGCATCGCACCTTTTAGTACACCAACAGCTAACGGGAATGAATCTTGGTATTCCTCTGTCAATTGAGCACCTAACTCAGCAATTCTTTCTTGCAATTGTTCTTCCGTAATCATAATTTTTTCGATGTCATTTTGTAACATATCGATTCCTCCTCGTGTGTATCAAAAATTTTCAGCCTTAATAAAGGTGAAATATTTTACAAAGACCATTAGTCTACGATGAGCACTGTATCATCGTTTGGCTGTGCAGTGGTGGAAAAGAAAATTCCCATACGCACACCAATTACCGCTACGACCTCATCAGATTGAGTAATCAGTAACGGCCAGCTATTTCGCTCATTTAAAGGAATCTTTTCATCTATAAAAAGGCGAGATAAGCGTTTTGGCTGATCCATTCCTTTTAACAGCATTCGGTCTCCTTCCTTACGTACTCTAACATAGAGCGGAAGTGTAAGTTTGCTAGCGTTAAAATAAAAAAGTTGTGCAGTATCCGTCAGCAATTCAGTTGATAATTCAGGCAATTTAACTAAACAAAGACGCATACCATTTGTCAGTGTTTTCCACCCATTTGTAGTCGAAATTATCTGTTTCTCAGCAGCAGTTTGACCTGCGCATGATTCATTTTTCTGAATCGTAAATTTTCCGTAACTGCGAACTGCTATTAACCCCTCTGGCAAGTGAACCTCAGCATTACCTGCTGTCGCTTCACATAGCTTTGAAAGTGAAGTCAATAAAGCATAACTTTGTATCGTATTTGAATCTTTGTAAAGATAGTTTAATAGTATTAAAATGAGTCTCCTTTGTAAAGCAACTGGTACCAATTGAAATGTTGCAATCTCCATACTATACATATTTCCGTTGTTTCTTTTCACTATCTTGGAAAATGATTCTTGTGCCATTGTCATCAAGAATGCCTCATCTTCTTGCAAATGCTGTGTAAAATGACTCACCTGCTCTGCTACTCGAGGATTTTCTACTTCCAATAAGGGTACTACGTGGTGTCTAAAACGATTTCTTACATAATCGTCTTTATTGTTGCTAGCATCTTCTCTATAATCTAAACCTTGCTTCTGTAAATATTCCCTTATTTCAGTCTTTGTAACCGTTAAAAACGGACGAATTAATGATTTTCCTTCAAAAAAACGCTGTGGGCGAATACCTTGCATACTATTCATCGTTGCATTTTTCGTCAGGGCCATTAATACTGACTCCAGTTGGTCGTCCGCATGATGTGCAGTTACAAGCTTGGTAGCCATCGTTTTTTGCACGACTTCTCCGAAATAACGATAACGCTCTCTGCGACAAATAAGCTGTGAGTTTCCATTTTCTAAAGCCATAATTTCGGGTATTGGGATTGCAGTTGCATGCAAGATAATGCCGTATTTGTTGCAATATCGTTGGACGAAAGCCCTATCTTCCGCAGATGCCTCACCTCTCAGCATATGATCGACATGCACCGCTTCTATCCTAATTCCCCATTGCTCTTTTGTTTTTACAAAATAATGGAGCAAAGCCATAGAGTCTACACCGCCCGAAACGGCGACGAGAAGATGGTCGTCTTGCTGTAATAATTGCTCTTCTTCAATAAATTGTTTGACCTTTAATTCAAATGACAAACGCTTCTCCTCCCCTTTTCGTTTTCTTTTATGATGTCTTACTCATGGAGTATTGAACCGGTCTAAAGACAGCCCAAGTTGGGACAACATGTGTAACTTCTAACATCAAAACTGTACAATCATCTTCTATCTCATAATAAGCTTGGAAGGACTGCATAATAGTTGTTAACTTTTCTTGTATCGATTTATTTGTGCCAGCAACCTGTTGTGCTTGTGCTAAAAATGCCTCTTCCTGTTCATCCCAATCAGCTACACTTGAAAATAAGCCATCTGAATGCATGAGAATGACATCACCCGCCTTCAACTTTCTTTTTTCAGCCTCGACCGCTGAAATAGACAAGAATCCAACTGGTGCAGCATTACTTTCAACCTTCAACACCTCTTTACCACGTAAAATATACGTAGACATTCCGCCAGCCTTCCATGACCATAAATCACCATGTTGCAAGTCAACGAGTGCAAAATCAAGTGTGGCATACATATCATTTTGCTGCTTCAGTGACATGACATAATGCAAAGTATGCATGGCTGTCTCTGGGTTCATATTGAAATTTAAACATTCTCGCATCAAATGAATCAATTTCCTACTCTCATGTTGAGCTTCTTTACTCTGTCCCATACCATCTGATAATAAAATCGCGAAGAGCCCAGGATGCAATTGAAATAGGGCATGTGAGTCCCCTGAATACAATGTCGCATCTTTTGACATACTATATATATCATACTCTACTTCGAAGCTAATAGCAGACCTAAAGCTGATTTGAATGTGACGGAACGGTACATCACATGTGACTACCTTCTCAATTTCGAAAGGTTCATCGAAAATATCATATAATATCGGTAAAATCATCCGTTCCGCTAATGTCGTATCGTCCTCCCAGTTGACGCGTGCAGGAGCTAGTGCACATACAATTTTTCGCGCACCTGCTTTATTGCTTAACACATCTAGCTGAAAACATTCGATATTCGCATCCTTCAAACGCTGAATAATATCCTTTTCCACACTGACGAAAGAAATCGTCTCCTCTTTCATCTCTGCAATTAGCTGATTTAGATGATTGCTCATATCACGTAATTGCAGTGCAATCATTTTCTTCCCATGAAAATACTGCCCATTAATGCGCTCTCTATACAACTCTGTATCTAGTTCTTCAAAAATCTTTGTCGATTTTACACATTTATAACGTATTTGTTCTTCTACGCGGTGAATGGAAGAATCCTTTCCCACACCCTTCATATGAAACCAATCTGTCATTAGCTTGTCCATACCATTGTTTTGTGCACCCCAACACCTATCATGGCGAAAACAGCTTAAACATGTATTCATGGGAGCGACTTCTTCCTTCGTTGCTACAGGAGCTGTCATAAAACGCTCAAATACTAGCTCCTTCATGAATTGTACAAAGTGTTGAAAGTGTTCTAACTTCAACGTAACATGCTCTGTCAACCAATGCTGGCGTGCTAATAATACTTCTTCACGTTGTGGAAACAACTTGTTCCTCACCTTGTCCGAATAACTTTTTGGAATAACTAAGAAAATAATACTCCCGATAACAATCGACGTAAAATATACACTATCTAACGGCAATGTTGCATCATAGAATAAAAAAAACACACTTGGCATAATACTTCCAATTGCCACACCAAATCTCCCTGCCCGAGCGCCCATACCAGCACATAGTCCGGTTAATGTTGCAACAGATAACATCCCTGTAAACGACAGCTTCGCAACACCTATTAGTGTTCCAAGTACCGCCCCGATTACCGTCGCTAACGGCACACTTCCGACCAAAGCTCCAAAGCAAATAAGTAACTGTAATAAAAAAATCGGCAATGAAAAATAACTAATAACCACTGCCTGCATGCCCGTAAGCATGGCGGCAAATACGACTAACCCTGAACCTAGCTTTTCATATGTCCAATGACTAGTAAACCACTCATAGGAGTTTACAAACAGGACCTGCATAAATAATGTCATGATAAGGGCTAAGGCTGCTTCACAACCCACATAAAACTGTACAAGCACAGGTGGTAAGCCCTGATACATAACTCCTTGCCACAAAATTTGGACGATTATTACAGCTAGTGATACTGCAATACTTTGTGGCAACTGCCAATAGCGAAAACGCATGATGCATTCATACATAACGATTTGTAGTGCCAAAATGAGCACTTGTCCAAAGCCAAGAAAAAAACAACCAATCAAACTTCCAAATAACACAAACTTGGCATATTCCTTGTACTTGCTACGAATTATTGCCCAAAAAGGAACGGAGAAAGGTACAGCTGCTTCAAACACAACAGACTGAGCTAAAAAAAAGGATGTTAAAAAAAATAGGGAGCCTATTAATAATAGTCTTTTTTTCGCCCCTAATTTTTGGTCTTCTACATGCTCTGTTTCATACCATTCAACACTTGTCATTTCACGATCCCCTTTCTACACTTTTGGCTATTATAAGAAATTATGTGTGGAAAGATTGTCTGACGATGACAGAAAAAAATATAAAATTTTCGACGAATACGTATGCATAAATACGAGAAATGGCAGCAACTACTATAAAAACTGTTAGTTACATATAATCAGTAGTTTTCTTCCCTGTAAGGCGGAGAAAATGTACACGATCATTACCAGACAAAAACAAATACCTACAAAATTTGATCAAGATACTGAAATTCATACCTATCATAATGACTGATGCAACAAACGTCGTTCTCTATTCTGTAGGCTTGATGACGATTTATCATCGTATAGTTCTAAATGGAAATGTTTAATTTATACATATCGCTTATTTTTATTAACTATTTTTAAAAATCTACTTGACTCTTATTATAATCGCTTGTATTATTTAATTTGTCCTTTAAAAAGAAGAGGTATGCGGAAGTAGTTCAGTGGTAGAACACCACCTTGCCAAGGTGGGGGTCGCGAGTTCGAACCTCGTCTTCCGCTCCATTTGAATATTGGCGGCCTAGCTCAGCTGGCTAGAGCGTACGGTTCATACCCGTAAGGTCGGGGGTTCGATCCCCTCGGCCGCCACCATAGTAGGCCCCTTGGTCAAGCGGTTAAGACACCGCCCTTTCACGGCGGTAACACGGGTTC
The DNA here is from genome assembly GCF_050272295.1 of Lysinibacillus sp. NPDC048646. Taxonomy (NCBI): domain Bacteria; kingdom Bacillati; phylum Bacillota; class Bacilli; order Caryophanales; family Bacillaceae; genus Lysinibacillus; species Lysinibacillus sp. NPDC048646. The sequence goes on along the minus strand of NZ_JBNNLZ010000028.1, from coordinate 34,517 downwards.
GAATCCCGTAGGGGTCATCATGCACAAAAAGCGTCTCAGAAGTACTTCTGAGACGCTTTTTCTATAAATAATGCAGCGTATTTTGTCAACTAAGTATGACTATCATCAGTACTTAAGATGTTTTGACAAAGACAATTGTCTGTAATCTAGATCAGTTCGTCTTTTGATTATGCTACCTTGCAAAAATTGTGGCATACTTAAAATAAAATGCACTTGTTATTGAGGGGGTTACTTTCTTTGGGTTCATTAACAAAAGCCGCTTTAATCTGTGGAAGTGGCTCGATGATTATTCTCGCATCGATACTCATTAATTTGCCATTCTATGTACAAATATTATTATTACTCGCAGGTTTAGTTATTAGCATCTATGGTGTTTTTTTACTTGTGAAAATGGTTGTCCATCCAGCTGAAAAATTAGCTGAAGAATCTATCGAGCAACCAACTGTACCAGCACCTAAAAAGAAAAAAGGACCCACATCCACATTATAGATACAACATAATATGCACTGCCTAACACGTAATTTCTTTTTTAATAAAATTGAGTTACGTGCTTTTTTTAATTTCTAATAAAATTCCTTATCGCCAAGTTTATCTCCTTGTCATCAAGTGAATCCAATATAAATTTTGAAACTATTTACCAACCAATACAAAAAGGGATCAGCCTTTGTTCTAAACAAAAACCAATCCCCACAGTATTTAATACACTTTTTCTACGATTAAAACAGTCAGCAAACTACCCTCGTCTAGCTCCGCGACCACCGCGTTTTGACTCTGTTGCACGTTTTAGTGTTGTTAATCGCTCATCACTATCTTTTAAGAAACGTGCCATTTTTTGCTCAAAGTTTTCTTTGGGCTGGTGGCGTTCGTTACGATCGTTAGAGCGATTGTCACGACGTGGACGTTGAGGACGCTCAGGTCTCTCAACTTGAGGCTTTGCTTTACGGATTGAAAGACCAATCTTTCCATCCGCTTCAACATTCATCACTTTTACTTCAACTTCATCTCCAACTTTTAGATGCTCATTGATATCTTTTACATAATTATCAGCAACTTCACTGATGTGTACTAAGCCTGTTTTGCCATCTGGCAGCTCAACGAATGCTCCAAAATTTGTAATTCCTGTTACTTTACCTTGTACCTTGCTGCCTACTTCAATTGACATAAAAAAAATGCTCCTCCTTAAAAATTAAGCGACTCTTTTGAGCCATGTAATCAATTTAATCAAACTTTTTACTGCAATAAGTTTCTCTTTTCATTATATATGACTAAAAAAGAGTGTCAACAATACATAGCTTTTCAGTCGTCTTTTTTATCTTTCTCTTCTGGAATAACGAAATTAATTTCGCCGTCCTTTGTTAAGAAATATTCTTTGCGTAAAATCTTTGCAATGTATTCATCATCTTCTAATTGTTTAATTTTAAGATTTAAAATCTCTTGTTCTTCTTTTACCTCTGTTAAATGCTGTTCTACTTCTACCTTTTTCTTCTCTTTAACCTCTAGCGTTTCTGATTGATTCGAAAGTATATTAAAGAGAAAGGCAATAATGACGACTGGCACAATCGCAAAAAAAACAATACGGCGCAATTTTCGTTTCCGTGATTGTGCTTTGCGATTTATAGCTTTATCCGTGTTACGGACATAGTCATTATCAAGCTTCGTATAATTTTGTTGCTCATCATTTGATGAATGACGTTTAGTCATGCCCGCACCTCCGAAGTTATTGTTGTCTTTTATTATACTTGATATATCGAAATTTTTTTAATAAAGTGTAGGACAAATACGAATAAATTTTGACAAAAGGTCTTATAGCAAAGGAACTAATATTAACGAGTAGTTGCAAAATTTGTCGAATAAGAGCGATTATTAATCGTACAATGAACCACAAGGGTCTCCATGTTATATTCACCAAAATGCGTGCAACGAAACGTAAAAATGTCTGAAAAAATGTTTGATACAAAAAAATACCTGCGATTTGCGCTAGCGGGTCATAAGCCCGCCAAGCGCCATCCTTTAGCCAAAATAATAAATAATATGTCAACCCCCCAAGTAGAATCCACGTTAGTAACTCGAATAACATCATCCACTTGCGGCGGCTTGACCTTTTTGGAGTTGAAAAAACGATTAGCCTTACGCTATCAATAATAAAACCAACTGCTATACCGCTCATAACCATGACTAATAGCTGAACAAGTTGCTCGCTAACAATCATCCAAATAACTTATGAAGGAAACCTTTCGAGAAGCCACTTTCCTCCTCGTCGTACTGTAAGGTTTTTACAGTTCCTTCAAGTGTTAATAACCCTTTGTCTACATCTAAATGAACGATATGCAGTTCTTCTCCGCGAATTAACAAATGCCCTTGGGACGTCTTGATGAAAAACTCTTCCTGATCAAAGCGTTCAATTGATTTTACAGAAGTCATGTCCATTCTTTTACGATTACGAATCGTTAAAATATGCTCACCAGATGGGATTGTGTAACGATTACTTTCTTGATGTAGCGTCATTTTTTTCCTCCTTTAGTCGTCCTAGCTTCTGTTCAATTTATGCGGACAACCTAAAAAGCATGACAACTTTATAAAAGTTGCCATACTTTTAATAATTTCCGTCCTCGTTATTGAGAGATTTAAAGAGACTAAAGTTAAGTGAAAATCAATCCTCGTCGTCGATAAACTCAGGTTCAACTTTTTCAAGTCGCTCTTCTTTTAAGATAGTAAACATCTTTATTGCATCTTCTTTTTTCACAGTATCACGTATTTCTTCCACGCGCGCAGTCACAATTTTTTGTCCGAAGCGAATGGCTAGCTCGTCTCCTGCTTTTACACTACTACTCGCTTTTGCTACCTTACTATTAATCGTAATACGACCTTGATCGGCTACTTCTTTTGCTAGCGTACGTCGTTTAATCAATCGTGAAACTTTTAAAAATTTATCTAATCGCATTTTTTTACTCCCTTTCTAACTGCTTCGCTTCATCCCAAAAAGCGTCTAATTGTTCTAAAGTATATGCTGTAAATGGCTTACCACTTGCTTTCACCTTTTCCTCTACAAAGCCAAAGCGTCTTGCAAACTTCTCATTAGCATGTAGCATGGCTTCCTCCGGTGACAACTTATAAAAACGTGCTAAGTTAACAAGTGTAAACAATACATCCCCAAACTCATCTAGACGTGTTGCATTAGAACCTTTCGTCACCTCATTGCGGAATTCCTGCCATTCCTCTGCAAACTTGTCCCAAGCACCGCTCACATCGGGCCAATCAAAGCCAACCTTAGCTGCCCGTTTTTGATAATTGTAAGCAGTTTGCAGGGAGGACGACGCACGGTATTCCTCATCCAACAATGGCTTTTCACTAATTCCTTTTTCTTCAGCTTTAATAGCCTCCCAATTTGCAACAACACCATCTGCATCCTCTATAGATACATCTCCAAAGACATGTGGATGACGACGAATCATTTTTTCACTAATTGAAGCCAAAACATCTTCTAGTGTGAAGTAACCTTGGTCTTCTCCAATTTGTGCATGCAAGAATACTTGTAACAGAACATCCCCAAGCTCCTCAATCATCGCAAAGTCATCCTCTGCATCTACAGCAGCCAAATATTCATGTGCTTCTTCCAGCAAATATTTTTTTAGTGATTCGTGTGTCTGTTTTTGATCCCATGGACAGCCATCTGGTCCGCGTAAAGTGGCAATAATTTCACGGAGGGTTGTCCAGTCTCGCAACGCCCCCTCTTGCGATTTCACTGGTGGCACGTAGACAGTTGTTAAATTATTCACCTCAACACTTTGGTCTAGCTCATAAAGTGGGACTATCACCAACTTTTCTTGCGATGAGCCAGCAGCAGTAACAACAGTTACGGGATATTCATCATCATATTTCTCCATCAATGTCAACTTCACTTCAGATGCGCTGAATGTATCGTATACTTGTGCTATTAAAACATGCTGACGCATATTGATATCGTTCATGGAAAAACTTGTTCCATCAAGTAACTGAAAACCCTCAATCGGATCAATTTTTAATGCGCCAAAAATTGGATCAAGAAAACTCTGTCCACCTTCAATGACTAAATTTACTTTTCCCTCATCTGCCGCAGTAATTAAAAGCTGCACCGTTTGCTCAGCCACAAGTGGATGTCCTGGTACAGCATACATCACGTCTCCAAATACAGCTGCTTCGATCAGCTTTTCTGCAATTTCCTCATAGACTGGCTGGAATGTACCATGCTTTTCATATACTGCGTCAAAGCCTTCAAATTGCAAACCCTCGGCTGATAGCGTTTCTAGTACGGGATGATCGACAGTCCGAACATATAAATGTTTTGCTGCCTTCAGTTTTTTATAAACGCCCATTTGTAACTGATCAAAATCACCAGCCCCAAGGCCAATTACTGTTAATGTATTCAATAAATCCACCTACTTCTTTCGATTTAACCATAGTTGATATACCGCCATTCTTCTACCAAACGGAAGTAAATACCACTCTTTTTCTGCAAGCACACGTAGCTTTGCTATGACTGTAATCATTACCAATGCTCCTATACTGACGGCACTGAGGCCTGCTACCACAGCTACAAAACGCGCCGATAAAAAACTACTTAAAAATGTTGGTACAAATTGTAACCAGAGGACAACTACCACTGTCATACTTAGCGAGGCCACGCTGATCTTTTTATAAAAATTTACAGGGGCCAATTGAATACCTGTCATTTTTTTTAAATAAAAAACAAGGGCTAGCGCCGAGAACAACAGCCCGACATTATTTGCTATGGCTGCACCTAATACACCAAGCGAATCAATAGTCAGCACATTCAACAGTATTTTCATGATAAAGCCTGTAAATAAAAAGAGCGCTGGCTTTTTTAATTTTCCGTAGCCTTGTAAAATTGCAGTAAATGTTAAAATGATCGACAAAGGTACAATTTGTAGCACGTATAACATCAGGACATCTGATAGTGCATCTGTTTTAAAGAGCATCGCGTTAATATAAGGCATAACTAATATTAGACCTAAAGATGCCGCCCAACCAAATAATACAGATGATCTATAGGTTAATTGAATAAACGGGATAGCACTCCGCCCTTCCCGTTTTTTTGACATATGGGCAACAAGTGGGACAATGGCAAGCGACAGCGAAGAAGCAATGACAATACCTAACTGTACTAACGGCTGTCCACGATCATATATACCCTTCGTTTCCTTTGCTAAAGTCTGATCCATTCCACTATCAATTAGTAGTGAATAGATGGTAAAAGAATCTACTAGCTGATAGCCCAGTAATAACAGGCTGCTCATACTAACACTTAAACTTAGTAAAGTGACTTCTTTCAAAACGGGTAGACTTGCTATTTGTTGTTGTTGCTTACCTATAAATGTCCCAAAGCGTTTTTTAAAGATATACGCAAGTAGTAAAAATCCAAAACATTCACCGATGACCGTGCCTGTAATTGCCATTTGTCCGGCACCATAAAGCGACTTTGTCGTTGTCATCACAATAAATGTACCTACCAAGATGAAACATACTCTTACAGTTTGCTCAAGTACTTGTGCGTAAGCAATCGGTTCCATAATACCTCTTGATTGAAAACCACCCTTTAAAATGGCCAGAGCCGGCATAACAAGTACTATAAAGGAACCTGTACGTAGCAATGGTGTAAGCTTTCCATCACCCATCAAATTAGCTAGCAAGTCCGCACCTACAAATAGTACAGAAAAAAATACGAACGACAGCAACGTTAAATAACGAAAAATAATACGCATAATGCCGCTTCTTTTTTGTGTTCTTTCTATGGGGTCTACTATACAATCATTATCAGCAAGCATCTTAGAAATGGCTACTGCAAAACCACTTGATGTCCAAACAACAAAAATAGATATTACTGGATACACCTGTTGGTAAATATAGAAGCCTTCATCACCAACAAGATTTTGAAAAGGTACACGATAAATTGCACTTAGTACTTTTACAATAAGAGCCGCAATTGTTAATAAAGCAGCACCCTTCATGTAACTTTTCATGCCAAAACGTTCCGACATAAACTATCCTCTTTCCTTCTTTAACAATGCCAATAGTATAGCATAACTCAAAAGTTTGAAGCGCCAGTTTACTTCTCCATTATTATAGCTTACAACTATGTACGAAAAAAAAAGTTATTGTTTCGCCTAGAAGGTCATCACAATAACTTTAAATATTCATTAATTATTCCATTTGCTTAGCTAAGAAATTTGCAGCTGTTTCCACAACTTTTACTTCTACTTCACCAACAAAATGCACTTTGGAAAGAACAATAATGCAGCCAATTGGATCGCCATTGACCATAATTGGTGTTGCACAATAAGATTTTACCTGCTCATATTGTCCAGGAACAATTTCAATTGTTGTTTCCATTTTTTCAATCTTTGTTGAGCGCTCGTCCATAAAACTTTCCGCAAAGGATGTAATACGACGATTTATATACTCTTTCTTACCGATACCGGAAACCGCAATAACTTCATCTCTGTCCGTTACAAATGCTGGAGTACCCATCGTTTCATATAACGTTTCTACATATTCTCTCGCAAATTCCCCTAAATCATTAATCGGAGAATATTTTTTTAAAATGACTTCCCCTTCACGATCCGTGTAAATTTCTAAAGGGTCACCTTCACGAATACGTAGCGTCCTACGAATTTCTTTTGGAATAACCACGCGCCCTAAATCATCAATACGACGAACAATCCCTGTTGCTTTCATCTAAATGCCTCGCTTTCGCTACAATCAAATTTGTATTCAACAATAGTATGGATTTTAAATAAACAATCTATGCAAAAACTGAAGAAAAAGGATTTCAAAGCCAACAATATTTTTCAAACCAGTTAAAAATGGAAAAGGAATAATAAGAAATAAATAAAGGACTGATTATTATCACCTATGATAATAATCAGTCCTTTTTCATTGCTCTTTTTTTGCTTTGTCAATAATTTGCATCATTTCTTCTAAAATATCAAACGACTGATATTTTCCGCTTTTACGTTCATCAATCGTTAATTTCAATTGCATGCCGTCCATGCCAAATCCAACAGCTCGCTCAAACTTCATTGACTCTGAAACAATTTTGCTACCATCAACCTTCGCTGTACCTTCTTCAGAAAATAAAATTGAGATAACTTTTTGTTTTTCCTTTACTGACATTACGCCTGCGCCCAAGCCCCAGACCTTCATACGAGCAATACGCAGTAAACGCTCTGTTTCAACCGGAAGATCTCCAAAGCGATCCTCTAACTCCTCCATGATCTCTCCGTAATCCTCAATTTGATCCATTGCCTTAATACGCTTATACATCTGAATTTTTTGATAGCCATCTGGTATATATGCATCCGGTATATATGCGTCAATATTTAGTAAAATTTCTATTTCAGGCTTATCCTCTTTTTTCACACCAGTCTGGCGTTCTGCAATGGCCTCTTCAAGCATTTGCGAGTACAGGTCGAAGCCAACTGAATCAATAAAGCCATGCTGCTGCGCGCCAAGTAAATTTCCAGCACCACGAATTGATAAATCGCGCATCGCAATCTTAAAGCCTGAGCCTAGCTCCGTAAATTCTTTAATAGCCTGCAATCTTTGCTCAGCCACATCTGTTAGTACCTTGTCACGCTGATACATAAAGTACGCATACGCCACACGATTCGAACGTCCAACACGGCCACGTAATTGATAAAGCTGGGCTAAACCCATGCGATCAGCATCTTGTACAATAAGCGTGTTCACATTAGGAATATCAACACCTGTTTCAATAATCGTTGTCGTAACTAGCACATCGTAGTCACCCTCTAAAAAGGCTAAAATCACAGATTCTAATTCCGATTCAGTCATTTTCCCATTTGCATGTCCAATACGCGCCTCAGGGACAAGCATTTGAATCTCATCGACCTTACGAGCCATATCTTCCACTCGATTGTATAAGTAGAATACTTGGCCACCACGTGCCATTTCTCGTTCAATAGCTTCACGCACTAATGCACCACTATGCTCCATGACATATGTTTGTACAGGAAAACGATTTGCAGGTGGCGTTTCAATAACCGATAAATCACGTACACCAACCATAGACATATGGAGTGTCCTTGGAATTGGTGTGGCCGTTAATGTTAAAACATCAACATTCGTTTTCAGTTGCTTAATTTTTTCCTTATGTGTAACACCAAAGCGCTGCTCCTCATCCACAATAAGCAGACCCAAGTCTTGGAACGTTAAATCCTTTGATAAAATTCGGTGTGTCCCAACAACAATATCTACTTGCCCTTCTTTTAAACCCTTTAACGTTGCTGTTTGCTCCTTTTTCGTACGGAAACGAGATAATAATCCCACATTGATGGCAAAGTCTTGGAATCGTTCGCGAATCGTTTCATAATGTTGTTGAGCTAGAATAGTTGTCGGTACCAGGAAGGCAGCCTGCTTGCCATCCTGGATGGCTTTAAATGCTGCACGAATTGCTACTTCTGTTTTACCGTATCCAACATCTCCACATACAAGACGATCCATCGGTCGCTCACGCTCCATATCACGCTTCACTTCAACAATTGAACGTAGCTGATCTTCTGTTTCATCATAAGGGAACGATGCTTCAAAAGTACGCTGATCATCATTATCTGGCTCAAATGCATGGCCCTTTTCCGCTTCTCGCTTAGCGTACAACTTGATTAAATCATCGGCAATGTCTTGGACGGCTGAGGACACCTTTGCTTTAGCCTTTTTCCATTCCGCACCACCTAATTTATGTAGCTTTGGTTCACGGTCTTCAGATGCCACATATTTTTGGATTAAATCTATCTGCTCTACTGGTACATATAATTTATCATCAGCGCGGTAACGAATATGCAAGTAATCCTTATGTGTACCGTTTACCTCTAACGTTTCCACACCAATGTATTTCCCTATACCATGATGCACATGCACGACATAATCGCCTGGCTTTATTTCTGTATAGCTTTTAATACGTTCTGCGTTCGTCATTTTTTGAGCACGTGCTTTTTTCTTTGCCTGTTGTTTAAATAATTCATCCTCGGTTACAATCGCCAAACGCTGTAATGGTAATTCAAAGCCACTCGACAAAACGCCATCAGAAATATAAATCCCTGGCTCATTTGGCTCCCCAATTGTTGCATGGATATCATATTCTTCTAGCATCTGCTGTACACGTTTAACACGATCCTTATCTCTAGCGACTATCAGCACAGTGAATTTGCCCATCAGCCATCGTTCAATTTCGCTTTGTAACAACGCCATCTGACCATGGAATTGCTGCATCGGCTTACAAGAGAAGTTAGTCGCTTTATTAAATGAAATACCCGCAAATGTACGTGAGAATAATGATAAAAATAGTTTCTGCTGTGAAAGCATTGCTAAAATTTCTTTTAAAGAAAAGGCTGGCTTTACATCGTGCACCATCTTTCCTTCTTCAATCAGCGATAAAAACCACTCGTCCTCTTCACGTTCCCACGCGTCCATAACTTCCTGAATACGTCCAAGTTCATCAAATAATACGACGCCATCCTGCGCAAAATAATCACCTAAATAAGCTGTTTTTTCATATAAAAGTGAACCATATTTGTTTACATAATCCGGTAAATCCCCTTGTTGTAACAATTCAATATCATATTGAATGTGTTGATAAAGAAGTTCTTTTGTCTCCTGTTTTTTCACCTTTTTTAAGCTCGCTGCTAATGCTGCTTCTAAACGACTGGCTAATGTCATTCGCTCTTCCTTCGTCAAGATTACCTCTGACGCTGGTAGAATACGAACTTTTTGCAATTTATCGATGGAACGTTGATCATCCGCAGAGAATGTACGAATTGAGTCTACTTCCGTATCAAATAGCTCAATACGAATAGGTGCTTCTAAATAAGGTGGATAAATGTCTAAGATTCCTCCGCGCAATGCAAATTCACCTGGTGTGGTCACCATTGAATTACGCACATACCCCATCGCCACTAGTGTTTGTAGCCATTCCTCAATCCGAATATCGTCACCAACAGCTGTCTGTAAAAAATATTGCAGCCAATGCTCCTTGGGGGGCATCATTTTACGTAAGCCCGCAACAGGGACGATATAAACACCTCTCTCACCCCTCGCTAGACAATCCAGCGTTGCTATACGTTCAGCACGTAGTTCTGGCGATGCTACCGATAAGTCTGCAGCAATAAACTCATCTGCAGGATAATAATGCACATACTCTTCACCTAATAAGCTCACAAGTTCTTCAACCATCTTTTGTGCCTGCAATAAATTGGGTGACACAATATAAACGGGCTTTTGTATATATTCAAACAACGCATCGACCAATACTGGGCGTGCGCTTCCTGTTAATCCTGTTATAAGCTGAGATTTAGTAAGACCACTCTGAATTTCCTTTATAAATGATGTGATGTGTTTGTCCTGGGACACAAGCTTTCGTAAAACTTCCACAGTCAAAAGCTCCTTTCAGCGCCAATATTCTATTTACCCTTAATCGCCATATACTATCAATCTAGTATAATTATACGAATTTTTATTGTCTATTTATCAATCACACCTCAGCGTAATTGTAGCTATAGCTTGCTTGTCTTCAAAATAAGATCTGCCGCCCGTACTTCATGATCTATTCACGATTGTTTAGAAAAACACCGTGGGGACTTTAGTTGGCACAATTTGCATTGTCTCAATAGGCAGACTCTTACTTTATAAAGTTAAAACGGAAAAAGCTTTGAACGCACACATTGTGCGCCAAAGCATCCTTCCTATTATTGTATCCATTTATTGAGTGCATGATAATCTGGATATTGTCTAAGCGAATCCTCACATTGCTCACAAATGCAGTGCACAGTCGTTTGTCCATGCTGATCCTTTTCAACATAATCATCCGCCTCACCCATCTCGAAAATATGCAACTTCCGAATCGTATCATCTGCATCAAATGGTAGTGTCCCTATTTCTACTTCACAATGCCGACATCGATAGCGAACTGACATCTCCAAATCATCCTCCCTTAAGCAACTTACTACTTAAAGTATAGACATTACCGAAAAAGATTATGCACTATTCAACAACGCTAAAGTTGTAAAAACGTTCAAATCTGCATTGTACAGGTATCATTTAACATTTTATAAATCTACCTATCACATCGTTTTCGCGCATAAAACATTTGTAACACCTGCATAGAGTTTAAATGCTTAAATAAAGTCAGTTGGAATTTAGAAGCACTACCTAGCTGTTAAAGTGGTTCATCACATCAAGGAATGGTTTTGAGAGAGCTGCTTCTATTGCATTTACACTCTTATCAACAGCCGCCTCTACGACGCCTTGGTCTTCTTTAGCAAACTTTGATAACACATAATCCGCTACCTTCATGCCTGCCGGAGGTCGATTAACACCAATACGAATACGGTTAAATTCTTGTGTTCCTAAATGCTGAATTAATGACTTAATACCATTATGCCCACCAGCACTACCTTTTTGACGTAAACGTAACTTTCCTGTTTCTAAGTCTAAATCATCATAAATAACTATTAAATCTTCTACATCAATATCAAAATAATCCATTAGTGGACCAACACATTCACCCGATAAATTCATATATGTTAAAGGCTTAACAAGTAGAACCTTTCCCTCAGGACGATGTACAGTTACATACATACCATTAAATTTTGAATTTGTTAAAGGAGCATTCCATTTTTTCGCTAATGCATCAACCACATCAAAACCAATATTATGTCTTGTATGCTCATAAGGTTTACCTGGATTTCCTAAACCAACAATAATTTTCATAAGTACCTCTCTTCTCAATCTAATAGTCATTATTTTACCATATTGAGCTCTAAGAAAACATTTCGATACATTTCTCACGAAGAAATGTATCGAAAGCTATTTTCTATTCCAAATTAATTTCTATATCTATTTTAAATCTTACTATTTCCAGTTTCAAAAATTATACTTTTTCACGACAAAAAAGCTATCAAGACAGTCATTCTAGACCTTCTTGATAGCATTTCCTTAAAACATACTTTGAGTCTTATTTATTCATCGCTATTGTCTATTTCTTCTTTCTCTACAGATGCAACTGGTGCCATGATGGTTACCAATGTAAAAGCATCTTCACTTATAATATCAAAATCTACTTGATCGCGAATATCTGCTACCAAAATAGAATCCCCGATTGCAAGTTTCGTAATATCAATCTCAATTGTTTCTGGGATTTCAGTTGGTTTTACTTTTATTTTTATTTCCAAGTTTGGTTGCATTAATATGCCACCTTCTCTTACACCAACAGACTCACCAACAAGCGTTACGGCTGCATCAACTTCTAATTCTTCAGACATATTAATGGCTAAAAAATCAATGTGATTTACTTCATCCTTCAAACTACATTGTTGCACTTCAGATACCACAACATTTACTCTTATCCCATCTAACTCCATTGGAAAAACGCCATTACGTCCATTTTTTTGAACGAACTTTTTAAATTCTTTTGCAGAAATAGAAATTGGGGTTGAATCTAATTTGTAGCCGTAAATTACTGCTGGAATGGCTCCCCCTTTTCTAAGTTGGGTTAATGTCGAACGATGCCCAGCTTCGCGTTTTCTTACACTTAAGACTGTACTCATATCTATACCTTCCCCTTCCAAGAAAAATTACGCCTAAGCAAAATGTACCTGGTTTAACTTCTATCAAAACAGTAGACATCTGCATAGGGATCTACCAATATTTACATCCTTTTAATAGTGACGCAAATATATTTAGTAACAATTACTAGTATACCCTTTAATATAGACTTCAACACGCGACAGGCATACAAAAAGGACAAATCCACTAAAAAATGTAGATTTGTCCTTAATTTGTCACATATTTTGCTAAGTTCATTGTACGTTAAGGCAATTTGAACTTGCAGTTTACGCACTGAACCCCTATTGCATGCAGTAAATATTTTATATGCTAACTTGATATGATCAATCAAATAAAGTACTTACTGATTTATTTTCGTATACGCGAGAAATTGCATCTGCCATTAATTTAGCTACTGAAAGCTCAGTGATTTTTGGAGATTTTTTCTCATCAGAAAGCTGAATTGTATTCGTTACAACTAATTCTTTAATTGCCGATTTTTCGATACGGTCAATTGCTGGACCTGATAGTACTGGGTGAGAACAGCAAGCATAAACTTCTTTTGCACCAGCAGCACGTAATGCATCTGCACCGATTGTGATTGTTCCAGCAGTATCGATAATATCATCAATCAAGATTGCCACTTTTCCGTCAACATTACCTACGATGTTCATCACTTCTGCAACATTTGGTTTTGGACGGCGCTTATCAATAATAGCGATTGGTGCTTTTAAGCGTTCTGCCATTTTACGAGCACGTGTTACGCCACCATGGTCAGGAGAAACAATAACGATTTCTTCTGCTGGAATACCTTTTGATTTGAAGTAGTCAGAAAGTAAAGGTACTGCCATTAAGTGGTCGATTAAAATATCGAAGAACCCTTGGATTTGTGGTGCATGTAAATCTAATACGATGACACGCGTTGCACCAGCCGTTTCAAGTAAGTTTGCCACTAATTTAGCTGTAATTGGCTCTCGTGCTTTTGCTTTACGGTCTTGACGAGCATAACCATAGTAAGGCATTACAACGTTAACTGTACGAGCAGATGCACGTTTAACCGCATCCACCATTATTAAAAGCTCCATTAAATGTTCGTTTACAGGTGCAGAAGTAGACTGCACGATAAACACGTCACAACCTCGAATACTTTCTTCAATACTAATTTGAATCTCTCCATCGCTGAAGTGTTTCACAGAAGATTTACCTAATTCAACACCCATTTCTTGCGCAATTTCTTGAGCAAGTGGATTGTTTGAGTTAAGTGAGAATATTTTTAATTGTGAGTTTGCATATTGATACGGCATGATGGCCTCCTGTTTAGTTGATAATTATTTTGAATTTAATTTGCTTACATAATTCGGTTTGTTTTCTTGTCTTGCACGGGCAATTGCCAATGCATCTTCAGGAACTTCTTTTGTAATTGTAGATCCCGCTGCAATAAATGAACCTTTACCAACCTTTACTGGTGCAACTAGATTAGTATTACATCCTACAAATACATCATCTTCAATAATTGTTTGGAACTTATTTTTCCCATCATAATTCACTGTAATAGAACCACAGCCAATATTGACGTTACTTCCTATCTCAGCATCACCAATATAGCTTAAATGCGATACTTTCGTGTCATTACCTAGCTTGCTTTTCTTCACTTCTACAAAGTTGCCTATTTTCACATGGCTACCAATATCAGAAAGTGGTCGGATATTTGCAAACGGTCCAATAGCTGTATCTTCCGCTATAGCGCTTTCACGCACAACAGAAGAATGCACAGAAGTTCGGTCACCGACGCGACTATCGATGATTTGTGTGTTGGGTCCAATTATACAATCCTCTCCAATAACAGTAGCGCCTTCAATCATAGAACCTGATTGAATCACAGTATCACAACCAATAACTGCCTCAGCACTAATATACGTAGCCTCTGGATTAATGATTGTTACACCGTTTCGCATATGACGTTCATTAATACGCGCGCGCATTAAAGTCTCTGCCTGTGACAACGCAACACGATCATTGACACCAAGTGTTTCTTCAAAATCTTCTGTTACAAATGCTTCGACGATGTCACCTTGTTTTTGTAAAAGTTCAATCACATCAGGTAAGTAATACTCTCCCTGTACGTTATCGTTTTTTACATGTTTTAGCGTCTCAAATAACAATTTGTTATCGAAGCAATATGTGCCCGTATTAATTTCCGTCACAAGTTGTTGCTCTGCAGTAGCATCCTTTTGCTCGACGATTTGCTCCACTTGTCCATTGTCGCCACGTAAAATACGACCATAGCCTGTTGGATTTTCAGCAACAGCTGTTAAAATTGTCGCCTTTGCATTTTTAGCTTGGTGATGTTCAAATAAAGCCTTCATCGTTTCCGGACGAATAAGTGGTGTATCACCACATACAACTAATGTTGTACCTTCTTCATTACCTAGAATTGCCTCTGCTTGTTGAACAGCATGTGCTGTGCCTAACTGTTCTGCTTGTAAAACATACTCACTACTTTCACCAAGTTGTTGTTGCACTTTTTCTGCACCATGTCCAACAACCGTTACGATGCGATTAACACCTAATGTTTGAATGTGATCCACAACATGTTGTACCATGGGCTTCCCACAAACTGGATGGAGCACTTTATATAATTTGGACTTCATACGTGTACCTTGACCTGCAGCCAAAATGACAGCAAAAATGTTGCTCATCTGTAAGTCCTCCAATACGCTCATTTTCTCTTTTGACTATATAGCAAAATTCAACTCTTTTCAAGGCATGTTGACTTGACAAATCGATGAATTCCTAAATCAAATACGGCTTATGCTCGAATGTTATAATGAATGCCCTAAATTTGCATGTTTTCGTTTTTTTCACAAAATAAAAAGAACTCCACATTCTGAAGAGTTCTTTTTACTAACCATCGCCAGAAATACACTAAATTGATAATGGTTATCTAAGCCAACATTAATTCCCTTTTTACTAGACGCCAATTCCTTCTAATTCTTCTGCCTCTTCAACTTCACTAGAATTGTGATAAGCATGTAAAATAATCTCTTGAATTTTATTACGTGTAGTGGAATTGATAGGATGTGCAATATCTCTAAATTCCCCATCTGGTGTACGTTTACTAGGCATAGCAACGAACAAGCCTGTATTGCCATCAATTACACGAATATCATGTACCACAAACTCATTGTCGAGTGTAATGGAAGCAATCGCACGCATGCGACCATCTGTTTGTACACGACGTAATCTTACATCAGTAACTTCCATTTTCTCACCACCTCTCTTCTTAGATGCCTAAATGAAAATATCATATTCTGAATTACCGAATATTTCCCTTTTTATAGTCTACCAAATTTTCAAAAAAATTTGAATACTTCATTTGTAATTCTCTATAATATTTTCTCTAATTTACAGAAAGTTTGACAATTGTTTGTCAACTACCTTCTCGTTATTAAAAAAACCCTTTGAAAGAGCTTGTTACTCTTTCAAAGGGTTTTTGATATTTTTCACTTTACAATGGCAATAACTTCAATTTCTACTTTTACATCCTTCGGTAACCGTGCTACCTCTACTGCAGAACGAGCTGGCTTATGTTCTCCAAAATGACTAGCGTATACTTCGTTCATCGCAACAAAATCATTCATATCTTTCATAAAGACAGTTGTTTTCACTACATTGTCTAATGATGATCCTGCAGCTGCTAATACTGCCTTGAGGTTAGCAAATACTTGGTTCGTTTGAGCGACAATATCACCATCCACTAATTCACCTGCTGCAGTAAGTGGAATTTGACCTGAACTATAAAACATGCCATTCACGATCATTCCTTGTGCGTATGGTCCGATTGCTGCTGGTGCATTCGTTGTTGCTACTATATTCATTTGTCATTTCTCCCTTTTTGAAAAATAATTACCTTCACTTAATGCAATTGTACGGTCTTTTTCATTAACTTCATGAAGCTTCACAAGTGAGTAATAATCATCTACTAACGTTTCGTCTGCATGCTCTGCTTCTACAAGCACCGCAATGCCTGCTAACTGGCAGTCAAACTCCTCTAATAGATTTTTCATGCCATTCATCGTACCACCGACCTTCATGAAGTCATCGGTGATAAGTACACGCTGTCCACTCTTCATGCTTCTTTTTGATAATACCATTGTCTGAATTCTTCTGGAAGAACCAGATACGTAGTTTATACTAACGGTAGAACCTTCCGTTACCTTACTATCTCTTCTTACAACTACAACAGGTACATTCAAATGTCTCGCAATAGCATGGGCAATTGAAATACCTTTTGTTGCTACGGTCATAATAACGTCGATTTGTTGATTAGCAAATGCAGATGCAAACACCTTGCCTACCCGATTAATTAAATCTGGATTGCCAAGTAAATCCGTCATAAATAAATAACCACCAGGCAATAATCGATCTGAATGTTCTAGTTCTGCCTTTAAATCCTGTATGACCAATCGAACTTCTGTTTCGGACATTTTAGGGATATACTTTACCCCCCCTGCAGCGCCCGGCACTGTCATCAATAACCCGATTCCTTTTTCTTCGAAAGTTTCTTTTACAATCGTTAAATCTTCACTAATCGAAGATTTTGCAGATTGATATAGTTCTGAAAAATAAGTTAGCGGGATCAGCTGATGTGGATGTTCTAGTAAATAGTACGTCATGTCAACTAGTCGTTCACTACGTTTCCATTTCATGCGACCCTCTCCTAAACACGAATATTTATAGGTAAAATTAACACAATTATGCGTTTTTAAGCAAGCGTATTCCGCTCTCCTAAAATACGCACTGCATATACTTCTTCGCAAAAACCTCGTAAACCATTATAAATACGGCTCACACGAGCTTCGCTATCCACAAGACCAAACACCGTTGGACCGCTTCCGCTCATTAATGTCGCATCTGCACCAAAGCGCTTCATCTGCTCTTTTAACATGACAACCTCTGGATGTAACTCAAATGTTACAGTTTCCAAAACATTTCCTAACGATGCACAAAGTAGCTCATAATCTTCTGTCTCAATTGCTTGAATCATTTGCTTAGTATTTGGATGCACTAACCCTTCAACCTTTAACCCGCCGTAGACTTCTGCTGTTGATACACCTATTTTCGGCTTGGCTAACACAACCCAACAATTTGGAGGTGTAGGTAATTCTTGAATTTTTTCCCCTCGCCCTGTTGCTAGTGCTGTACCGCCGTATACACAAAAAGAAACATCTGAACCTATTTTAGCTCCTAGTTCGGCTAACTCATCTATTGATAAATCTAAATTCCATAGCTCATTTAAGCCCTTTAATGTAGCCGCTGCATCACTACTACCGCCTGCAAGTCCTGCTGCAATAGGTATTTCTTTTTCAATTGTAATGGATACACCTTGTCCAATGCCGTATGTATCTTTAATAAGACGCGCTGCCTGATAAGCAAAATTACGGTGGTCATTGGGCACAAAATTATCAGTGGAGATAATTTCAATTACACCATCTTCTCGGGACTCTAAGCTAATACGATCTGCCAAATCGACAGTCGTCATGACCATCTCCACTTCGTGATAATTATCTGGTCGTTTATATAGCACATCTAATGTTAAATTAATTTTCGCAGGCGCCTTTACATAAAGCATCTTACTTCCTCCCTCATAACAACAGCACGTATCAATTTCGCCTTGGCGTAATTACGTCCGGATTTTGAATTGTGCATGCACAATTAACTCCTTTCAAAATCCATGACATCCACGTTCACTTTTCTCGCAAGATTATTTCATTTTATTTTACCATAATGAGAAAACTAAAACTGAAAAAAAGAACCGTTTACCTTCTATGGCGTAACGGTTCTCTTTCGTCAGTTGTTTTGTTGTGTTAGCAGAGGTTTGTAATCCCCTAGCCGTTGAATGAAGTAAAATTGATAAATAGTCTATTCTATCTTAAATAAACTACTTATTACGCTCTTGCTCACTACTTGCTCGTTCTGCCATTTCAATAGCGCGTTTCACCATATTACCAGCATCCCGAGCTTTTATGCCGCCCCAGCCTTCTCTTTCCACAACATCATAAAATCCAAGCTCCTTGGCAATCTCTTCTTTTAATCGAGGTGACATGATACCTTTTCTAGGCATATAAACTCCTCCTTTTACAACTGACGAATTTAGTATGTCCCATAAAACGAAAAACACTCATGCAGTTTTTAACATGCATGAGTGCTTCAAAATATAGAAATAAGTACTAGAAACTATTTTGCGACAGCAGCCTGTGCTTCGTCTAAAAATGTAATCTCTACTGCTTCAGTTAAAATATCTGTGTAACTATACGATACGCGCTTGCACGCATTGTCTTCTTGATCAAGTTCTACTACGAAGATTGCACGATATGTTTCACGTAATATCCCTGCACACTCGACCGTTTTCTTGCGACCGCCGTTTGCTTTCAACTGCAAACGTTTACCCAAATGACAATCCAACGACTTTTTAATGTCCGCTAAAGTTTTTGGCATTTTCGCTTACACCTCACTAATAAATAGTATAAGTGCTACGCCCAAAAATGTCAACAAAATATAATATTTTATCAGCCAACAATAAATGTTGTCAACTTATTTTTAAAGAAAAAATATATTTTTTTCATATTTCATGAAAATGTTAACAAAAATTTTTACTTTGCAAACGTTGGATAAAGAACGTCCGCTAATTTTCCAAACTCAAAAATAGAAAGTGTTTCTCCACGACGTGTTGGTTCAATATCTGCAGCTGCTAAAGCTTCTAAGATTTTTTCTTTATTCGCCTTGCCGTTTGGTAAACCTGACTGAAGGTTATTGAAGATTGTTTTACGACGCTGTACGAATGATGCACGTGTTACAACAAACAGGAAATCTTCATTAATGACATTTACTGGTGGTTCTTCATGTTTAATAAGACGGATAACAGCAGAATCTACATTGGGTTGTGGCATAAATACCGTTTTCGGTACCGTCATTGCGATTTCAGCCTTCACATAATATTGAATTGCAATCGATAACGAGCCGTATTCCTTTGTGCCTGGCTTTGCTGTTATACGATCTGCTACTTCCTTCTGCATCATCACAACAAAGCCTCGAATCGGTAGACGGTCATTTAATAATTTCAGTAGAATCGGCGTCGTAACGTAGTAAGGTAAATTAGCTACAACCATAATATCATCAATACCTGGCATTTCCTCTTCAATTACCTTTGCCACATCCGCCTTTAAAATATCTGAGTGAATGATTGACACATTATTATATGGACTTAATGTATCTTCTAACACTGGTAATAAACGTTGATCGATTTCAAAAGAAACGACTTTTTTGGCGCCTCGTGCTAAATGCTCTGTCAAAGCTCCAATCCCAGGACCAACTTCAATTGCACCACTGTTTTCAGTTAAGTTTGCATGGCTAACAATGTTACGTAAAATGTTTGGATCAATTAAAAAATTTTGACCTAAGCTCTTTTTAAATGAAAATCCGTATTTCTTTAAAATTTCCTGTGTTCGAATCGGTGTTGCAATATCCTTATGCATTATTTTCCTCCTGATCTAACTGTGCGACAGCCGCACCAAATTGCTGTTCCGTTATTTGAAACATTTTTAATCTTTTATGAAGTTGTTTACCGTTTGTTGCGCCGATATTCAAAATCTCACCTAGACGGTCACGGCGTGCTTTTGCCCGTGGATGGCCAATTAAACATGCTGTCATTAAATCTTCTAATGTAATATCATCCGTGATTAGATTTTCATTATTTGGGGTATAGACTAGACGTAATGCCGAACGAATATCTTCATCTGCTGCATGTTCAATCCCTAAGCCTTTACCATTTTTCGCGATAGTTTTTGCTTTTGGCAAAAACGCATGTTTTACTCCTTCTACATGTTGCTCGATAATAGCACGAATTCGACGTCCTGGAAAATCTGGATCAGTAAAAACAATAACACCTCGTTTATCCTGTGCATGTTGAATACGTTTCAGTGTCTCTTCTGAAATAGCAGATCCGTTTGTTTCTATTGTATCTGCTTGAACAGCTCGTTTTATTGCTGTTGTATCATCTTTTCCTTCAACGACAATAATTTCTTGTATTTGCAAAAAGGCTCCTCTTTTCTACCTTATCTTCAGACCATTTTACAACTGCCCTGTATGATTGTACAGAAATACTCAGCTCTTTAGTTTTATACGTAAAAAAGCTTCCCTGCCAGTCAATACAGGAAAGCAATGCTAAGTGAATAACATTTTGATATATTTTACATTTTTTTTATTTTAATACTTTAATGCGTACTTTCTTACGCCCCCAGTTACGAGCCTGAGCATCTGATTGTACTAGTATATCGATCTTATTACCCTTAATTGAGCCGCCAGTATCCCCAGCAATTGCTGTTCCATAGCCTTCAACCCATACTTTTGAGCCAAGCTTAATAACAGAAGGATCTACTGCAATTACTTTCAAGCCAGAGTCCGATCGTAAATTAATGCCTGTAGCTGATGTTCCAGAACAACCTTTACAATAAGGCGTATAAGCTGTCGCAGTTACATAGAATTCTTTCCCACTAGCAGGCTCAGTTGAACCACGTGATACAGTCTGTGCACTCGCTACAAGCATTTTAGTGCCCACTGAAACCACTCGCTTCGTAGGTTCTTTTACTACCTTTTCAGATTGTAGATTTTTCGCCACAACCTTGCCGTTTTCTTTCACGACTTCATACGTTCGAGAAATAGAACCTTTCTCGCCCGCTGTTACCACCTTTTCTTTCCCCTTTTGCAAAGAAGCGTCCTGCTTCTTTTCAACTGCGAAATCTAAAGAGTCTTCCACTACATCGATAACCTTTTCTACGCGAACTATTGCGATTTTACTCTCTGGAGTGATAACGTCCTCCAGGTTATTCTCGACACGATCGAATTCATTTAACTGAACTCCCTGTTGTTTTAAAAAGTTAGCGACCGTAGTCGAAGTGGACCAAACTTGTCTTTTCTCTAAGCCCTCGACAAGCGCTACCTGAAACGCTTTTTGAATATCGATTTTGTTATCTGCTCCTACTTCTGTATCCAAACCTTGAACTAATGCGTCGTGCTCTGATACTTCGATATTGGCATCCTTCAAAATGTTCTTCACTAGTTTTTCAGTTGTCCAAACTTTTGACTGATTTCCGTCAACTGAGATGGTTACTTCTTTTGCCTGTTCCCATGTAATTGCTATTCCGTTAACAATTTTGGTGTTCAGAGAGGGTGATATTTTGTCATGCGCTGCTACATCTATATTTTGATTTTGTAAAAACTCTTCTACAGTTTTGGCATGTGTTGCTACTTCAATTGCTTCTCCGTCAGCATCAAGCGTTACGGTTTTTTTGGTACCTTGATAAAGTACGAATGATATTACAGTTACAAACAGGACAAGTGTAGTAATTCTTATCACTGTTTGCTTACTCCTCAATGATCCTAAGAACAAGTTTTTCATGGAATTATTTGACATGAAAAAACGCCTCCTTAATACAAATTTGGATTATACGGACTAGATTTAACACTGTCAACCCAAATGTATTTCAAAAAAAATGACTGTGCTTTTTTAAGCCCACCACAAATCCAGTATTGGAGGCATCTCAGCTAGTTAATCGTCGATCCCAAAAAATATTTTCGCATTGTCTGTAGTTTCTCTCGCTACTTCTTCAATCGTTAACCCTTTTAAACGGGCAATTTCTTCTGCAACTAATGGTACTAATGCTGGCTCATTACGTTTCCCACGATAAGGATGCGGGGCTAAATATGGGGCATCTGTTTCAATCATCAAATGCTCTAAAGGTATCTCTGTTGCAACTTCCTTTGGCATACGAGCATTCTTGAATGTCACGGGTCCCCCTAAACTAATCATAAAATTCATAGCAATACATTCGCGTGCGGTTTCCACACTGCCACTATAACAGTGCATAACTCCCCCTACAGATGCGGCATTCTCTTCACGTAAAATTTGTACAACATCACCTGTAGCATCTCTGTTATGGATAACAATTGGTAATTTTACTTTTTGTGCCAAATGTATTTGCTTACGGAATAGTGCTTGCTGAACATCTTTAGGGGATTTATCCCAATAATAGTCCAGTCCAGTTTCTCCAATACCAACAACCTTAGGATGCGCTGCTAAGTTTTCAATCCATTTCAAATCCTCATCGGTACAATCGACCGCGTCAACTGGATGCCATCCGATGACACCATAAATAAAATCATATTGTTCAATGAGTTCCATTGTTTTCAAGATTGTTTTACGGTCGAAACCAACAACAACCATTGTCTCAACCTTTGCTTCAAGAGCTCTATTAATTACTTCTTGTAAATCTTCTTCATACTGATCTGCATTCAAGTGTACATGTGTATCGATGAACATTTTCATTCTCCTATCATTGATTTTATTAAAAAATATTATTTCATATTTTTCGTAAACATTACAAATTCGTTACAAATAATTTGTCATTGTGACAATTCGCATATTCGACATTAAGATTTATATTTCTATATACCCATAAACATCCATTAAATAACGCTAAATAATTATTTTGAAATAACAAAAAAACTAATCTTAATGCAGATTGGAAAAGCCTGCAGAATGTTTTCTCATTCAGCAGGCCTTTCTTGATTTTTTTACTTTACTTTTGCACCATTTTCAAGTTTTGAGTCAACTGTTGCTAACTTTAAAATCCCATCTTTTTCACCGGCTAAAATCATTCCTTGCGATAATTCACCACGTAATTTAACTGGTTTTAAATTAGTTACAACGATAACTTTTTGACCGATTAGCTCTTCTACAGAATAGAACTTGGCAATTCCCGAAACTACTTGTCGTTGCTCGTATCCAAGGTCTACTTGGAGCTTTAATAATTTATCTGCTTTCGGTACAGATTCACATGCGGTGACAGTCGCTACTCGTAAATCTACTTTTATAAAATCATCTATGGTAATTTCAGTAATTTCTGGAATCTCTTCAGTTGCTTGCTTTGCTTTGGGTTCTTCATCTTGAGCGGTTTTCACAGAACCACGCATTTCCTCACGTATATAGGCAATTTCGATTTCACTATCTAAACGAGGGAAAATAGGAATACCTTTATCTACCACTTTAATGTTTGCTGGAATAGCATTGCCGAATGTTTCAATTGTGTCCCATGCTAAGAATTTGTCATCTAAACCGAGTTGGTCAATAATGCGTAACGGAGTTGCTGTCATAAATGGTTGTAACATGACAGCAATTTGGTGTAAGCTTTCTGCCAAATTACGCATAACAGACCCTAATTTTGGCTTGTCTAATTCATCTTTCGCTAATACCCATGGTTGTGTTTCATCAATATACTTATTGGTACGTGAAACGAGCGTCCATAAGTCTGCTAATACGACACTAAATTGCATTTTTTCCATACTTTCTTCATATTTAATACGTACAGATTCTGCTTGCTCTTTTAATGCTGTATCAAATTCTGTCGGTTGTAGATTTTCAGCAGGAATAATGCCGTCAAAATATTTGTTAATCATTGATATTGTTCGGTTTAATAAATTTCCTAAATCATTAGCCAAGTCGAAGTTTGTACGTTCAACAAATGACTCTGGCGAAAATACACCATCAGAGCCAAATGGTAGTTCGCGTAATAAGAAGTAACGTGTAGCATCTAAACCATAGCGCTCGATCAGCATCTCAGGATAGACAACGTTACCTTTTGATTTTGACATTTTTCCATCCTTCATCATGATGAAACCATGTGCAAACACTTTTTTCGGTAAAGGTAAATCAAGAGCCATTAAGAAAATTGGCCAATAAATTGTATGGAAGCGGACGATGTCTTTCCCTACAACATGTACATCCGCTGGCCAATATTTGTTGAATAGTGTTTCATCATCTGATAGATAGCCTAAAGATGTAATATAGTTTGTTAGCGCATCAACCCACACGTAAATAACATGCTTTGGATCACCAGGTACTTTAATGCCCCAATCAAATGAAGTTCTTGAAACAGATAAATCTTCAAGACCCGGTTTAATAAAGTTGTTGATCATTTCTTTTTTACGAGATTCCGGTTCAATGAATTCAGGATTTTCTTCATAATAAGCTAATAGACGATCCGCGTATTTCTTCATATTAAAGAAATACGATTCTTCTTTTACTTTGTGTACAGGACGTCCACAGTCTGGGCAGTTACCCTCTACTAATTGTGTTTCTGTAAAGAATGACTCACAAGGTGTACAGTACCACCCTTCGTATTCACCTTTATAAATATCGTCATTATCTAAAAACTTTTGGAAAATCTTTTCGACAGCTGTCGTATGACGCTCCTCTGTAGTTTGGATGAAATCATCATAAGAGATGTCCATCAAAACCCAAAGCTTTTTCGCAGTATCTGCAATCTCATTTACATATTCTTGAGGATGCTTGCCCGCTTCAGCAGCTTTTTCTTGAATCTTTTGACCATGTTCATCCATCCCAGTTAAAAAGCGTACATCATATCCGCGTAATCGTTTATAACGTGCAATAGTATCAGAAGCTACTGTTGTATACGCGGTACCAATATGAAATTTCCCACTTGGATAGTAAATCGGGGTTGTTATATAGAATGTTTTGTTTTGTTCGCTCACGAGAACTGCCTCCATTGTTTCACAGTATAATATCTATTCTATCGAAGTACGAATTTCGTTTCAATGAAAGTTTATCAAATGCGAAAATTGTCGAATAATATATTAATCCATAAAATGTATTTTAAAAGAAGCTTTTTTACTATAAATTTAAATCTATAATAAAAACCTTTTAAAAAAAGCAAAATATCTGTTTTCTTCTCAGAAATTTTTACAATTAGAAAATTAATGCTGTATTAATTAATTGACGTTTATGGCATTACTTGGTATGATAACTATCAGACAAAGAAATAATGTCGAAATTTGACGAAACACCAATATAACTTTTATTTTCAGGAGGAAAAAAATTATGAAATCAACAGGAATCGTTCGTAAAGTCGATGAATTAGGTCGTGTTGTAATTCCTATCGAACTTCGCCGTACATTAGGAATTGCTGAAAAAGACGCTTTAGAAATCTATGTGGATGATGACAAAATCATCTTAAAGAAATATATGCCTAATATGACTTGCGCTGTTACTGGTGAAGTTTCTGATGATAACTTCCGTCTAGTTGGAGGCAAATTAATTTTAAGTCCCGAAGGCGCAGAAACGTTAATGAAAGAAATCGAAAATAACTTAAAAAAATAGTTTCTTTCCTACACCTAAATCAACAACAGGATTTAGGTGTTTTTTTATTATTTGCAAAAAACTTCTTTTTTATATGGAGAAGTCTAATTTTAATTATATTTCCTCTAAAATTGACATATATTGTCCATGTCAGACTTCTATCACTTAAGATTACCCTTTTTTACATTTATTTTCAATTCAGAAAATATACCTCTCAGATAAAAGTACATTCATGTATTGTGCGATTGAAGAGAATTGCTTTTATAAATAAAAAAGTTGCCTCCTTGGAGACAACTCATTTACTCGCTATGGTATTCATTATAAATATCACGTTTAGCTACTTGACGTAATTTAGCTACTTCTTTAATGGCTTCCTTTGAAGTAACACCTGATTCGGCAATCACATAATCGACATGATCCACAACAGTCATGGCTTCCCAATATGCAACTTCCGTATTTTCTTCTTCTGCATTGCTATTTCCTTCAAGGACAATACAAAATTCTCCACGGATTTCCTCAGATTGCGACCATTCTACCGCTTCTGTTAAAGTACCACGTAAAAACTCCTCGAATTTCTTAGTTAACTCACGTGCTAGTACAATGCGTCGATTACCGAGAATTAGCTCCATATCCTTTAATGTTTCTTTGAGTCGATGAGGTGCCTCGTAAAATAAAATGGTTTCTTGGCGCTTTTTTAGCCCCTCCAATTGTTGTCGTCGTTCTTTTTTACCGCGCTTTAAAAATCCATAAAAGAAAAATGGTTGCGGTGTTAAACCGGAAGCAATTAAGGCTGATATTGCGGCATTCGCTCCTGGCACTGGTACAACTGCAAAGCCCTCTTCAATTGCCTTAACGACAATATCTGCACCTGGATCCGAAATACAAGGTAACCCTGCATCACTTACTAACGCGACCGTTTTACCCTCTCGTAAGAAGCCTAATAGTTTTTCTCCTCCCACGTTTATATTATGTTCGTGATAACTCACAAGTGCTGTTTCAATCTCAAAATAATTGCATAGCTTCTTCGTATTTCTTGTATCCTCGGCAGCAATAATATCTGCTTCCTTTAGAATACGTAGTGCACGTACACTCATATCCTCCAAATTGCCAATGGGTGTAGCTACCAGATATAAACATCCTTTATGATCATGCATCGTACTTTTTTGAGATTTCACGATTCATTCCTCCCTATATACTCTGTCTTTTGCGCCCGTGTTAATTGCTTAAAGGCATATTCTGCACGCATTGCCTCTTGCTTTGTATTGAAGGTTTCCACATAAATACACTTCACCGGACCCCTTGCTCTTGTATATTTTGCACCTTTTCCTGCATTATGTGTTGCAACACGCTTGTCTACATTATTTGTATAGCCTGCATAATACGACTGATCTGCACATTCTAATACATAGAAACAATGTCTATTGTTCTTTTCCATAAAGCATTTCTTTCACTTCAGCTGTATATTCATTGTTTGCATTGTATACATATAAGGATGGTAAAATTTTCAAATCTGGCTTACCATCTTTAATTCCTTCTATTAATAGTGTATTTGCTTCCTTGCCCTCTTTCGGATAAATCAGCTGCATACGCTTGGGCTCTAATCGATTTGCACGCATGGCTGTAACTATATCAAGTAGACGACCCGGACGATGAACGAATGCGGCTTTTCCACCCTGCTTTAGTAATTTACTTGCAGATTGCACTGCTTCTTCTAATGTTAAATGAAGTTCATGACGTGCAATCGCATAATGCTCACTTAGATTCTTATCGCTCGCTTCATGCGCTAGGAAATAAGGTGGGTTACAAGTCACAACATCATATTTTTCAATGCCAAGTCGCGCTGGAATATGCTTTACATCACCAAGCACCATATGAATTTGACTCTCCAATTTATTATATCGAATACTGCGCTCTGCCATATCAAACAAACGGGGTTGTAGTTCTACTCCCGTAATGTGTCCTTTTGTTCGTGCACTTAAAAATAGTGGAATTACACCATTACCAGAGCATAAATCAACAATTTCCCCTTTATGATATGGCACATTGACAAATTTCGAAAGTAGTACCGCATCCAATGAAAAAGAAAAGACAGATGGACTCTGGATAATACGTAATTCCTCTGCCAACAAGTAGTCGAGCCTTTCATCATCCTTCAACCAATTTTCCATAATCCTTCCTCCTACTATACAAAACAAAAGACTGATACCACCGAAGCGGGAATCAGTCTTCTATTACACATTTTGTTTATTTAAAAATGATAGACAAAACAGGCAATCTTCACCTTTACGTGAACTTCCAAAGTGAACATGACAAACATGGAAACCCTCTTGGTATAGACGTGCTAAGTTATCATATCCCTCACCAATATCTAATAGATTCTCTTTCTTCTCATCTGCAGCTTGTACGATGTTTTCTTTCGAAAGAAGTACTTCTAGACGTGTACGAAGGTGATGATTTTCTGTTTCGAGTGCCTTATGTTCTTCCATCATTAACGCTACAAATTGCTTCAATGCGCCAAATTGCTCCTGCATTGCTTCGAGCTGTTGTTCGAACTCCATAACGGTATCTAAAAAATTACGGTCCTTCACCCAAGCCACCTCGTTAATTCTCTATCTTATATAAGATTTTTTTCGCCTGCTAGTAGTTCCTCTAATGTATACTCAGCTGTGCGCTCTTGCTCTTGTAAATATACTTGAATGAGTCTTTCCAGCACATTTAAACCTACTACTTTACCACGACCATCTGGTGTCATTGTGATTTCACCAATGTCTGGCATACCTTCTTTCGCTTCTTCGTATTCATCATTTTCGTACTTCAAGCAGCACATTAAACGACCACAAAGTCCAGATATTTTTGAAGGATTCAAAGATAAGTTTTGATCTTTTGCCATTTTTATAGAAACTGGCTCAAAATCACCTAAAAATGTTGAACAGCATAGCATACGGCCACAAGGACCAATACCACCTAATAGCTTAGCTTCATCACGAACACCTATTTGGCGAAGCTCAATACGTGTTCTAAAAACAGAGGCTAAATCTTTTACAAGATCCCTGAAATCAACACGTCCTTCTGCTGTGAAGTAAAAGATGATTTTATTACGATCAAATGTATATTCAACATCAACAAGCTTCATTTCTAGTTTATGCTCGATGATTTTTGTACTTGCTAGTTCAAATGCCCGCTTTGACTCAGTTGTATTTTCCTCAACTTGTATACGGTCACGTTCATCTGCTGGCCGTAGTACTTGTTTAAGTGGTAAAACAACATCATTTTCCCCCACTACTTTTTGAGGAACAACCACTTTCCCGTATTCTACACCGCGAGCTGTTTCTACAATAACATATTGGCTGTCTTCTAGTAGAAATGATGCTGGATCAAAATAATATATTTTACCCGCTTTTTTGAAGCGGACTCCCACTACATTATACAAATGTATATCCCTCCTGCAGATTTAGCATTAGCTGCTCCATCATTAACGTCCTATTCATGTTACGCTGTAAAGATGCGCGAGCCTGTAAAATGGCCTCTATTTGACTAGACAGACGTTCGTAAGTCGAATGTAATGCGGTTTCTTTATATGACTGTAACATGTCTGGATAAGTACAAGCTGCTTCGGGATTAGCTTTTATTGACACTATATCACGGTAAGCAAATAGTAGTAAATCCAATGCTTGCTCCATCTCGCTTTTTTCCTTAAACAGTGGCAACCATTCTTCATGTACAACGAGCATTGCTTCATGTACATTTTGGCGAATTGCCTCTACTAATTTTAACACTGTTTTTCGAGCATGTGCAAACTGCTCATCATTTGCTAAAAAAATAGCTGTTTCGAGCTCATTCGTCATCATGCTCACTGTAGAAGCCATCGAGTGAGGAACATTGTTTTCCTGCAAATGCTTTAACAATACTTGACGTGGCATTTTTTGAAATTTTATATGCTGACAGCGCGAGCGTATTGTTGGTAAAATAGACTGCATTTGCTCAGTTAATAAAATAGCTGTCACTTCTCCGTTCGGTTCCTCTAAAAATTTTAATATCATGTTAGCAGATGCAATATTGAGTCGGTCTGCATGATGAAGTACGTAGACTTTACGCCCTTCTTCAACACCCATCATCTTCATTTCTGCAATGAGTTCTCTAATTTGATCAATTTTAATAAATTGACCCTCTGGATAAATTTGATGAATATTAGGATGGTTTCCCGAATCAACACGTCTGCAATTTCGACATGTTTCACATGGAACATTTTGATGCGGTTGCTCGCAAAGCATTAATTTGACAAAAAATTGCATGATAGCCGCTTTTCCTGTCCCTTTTTCACCGTCAAAAATATAAGCATGTGCTAATCTATTTTTGTCAAAAATCGTTTGAAGCTGTTTCATTACGACTGGTTGTAGTGTGAATAGCTCTTCAACATTCTTGGCCATTTTCATTAAATTCCTTCCTCTATCAACTACGCCTTGGCGTAATTGTACCTGCTGCTGTCGCTTTGCTTTCGCGCAAAAAGTACCTGCTGCTGCTGTCGCTTTGCTTTCGCGCAAAAAGTACCTGCTGCTGCTGTCGCTTTGCTTTCGCGCAAAAAAACATCTGTCGCTACGCTTTCGGTACAAAATACATCCTTCACTGACGCATTGTTATCACTTCACTTTTACGAGGATAAACAATATGTCAGGATTCTAAAATGTGTTAGGTAAACACAATGTCAGGCATTTCAGTAATACCACCAGACGTGGAATTTTCTATTAGCTGTTGTGCCTGTCGCCGGTACATCTTCTTATATTTGGGCAGAATAGATTTTTCTCTAGTTAAAACACCTTTACATTAAGCTTAAATTAACTACCCTAACCAGCTCACTTGAAAATTCTTTACATCTGCCGGAAGCTTAATTTCATCTGCAAGTGACTTAAACCATTAGTATTCTCTCATTTATAAGAGACCCTTGCTGAAAGTATTTGAAAAAAGCCCGCGCCTACAAGTGAAAAGACACGGGTTTTACATATATAAATTAATTAATAAGCCTTTAATTTCACCGATTTTATCGAGAAGGTCTATTGCTTCCTTTTCCTCATCTAAAAGATCTTGTGCTAGCTCCACGAGACGAGTATCGATTGTTTCGATTATTTTTAAGCGTCTTCCTTCACCAAAGCGATTCCATGTATGTGATTGTTTTAATTCCATACCATGCTCTACAGTTTCCTGTAAGAAACGCTTCACAAGCATTTTAAAACGAGCAAGTTCACGTAAATTGCGCGATCTTGCAACACGATCTCCAGCAGTAGAGATATCCCCTAATAATCGTGTTAGCTGTTCAGTCTGCAGTTTAGAACCTTGCTTGACGACCATATCACCGAAACGGTTATTCTGATTATTATTTTGCAGTGGCTCTTTGCGATTAGTATTTAATCCAACACGTAAATCTTGATTGATTTTCAAGCTGTATTCGCCCCCACTTGCTTTCTTATCAACTTCGCCTTAGCGAACTTGCCCCTTATCTATATCTATTCCATATTTTCCACAGAAAACTTCGCGTCTTGAATTAACATTGCGCGAAACACAATACTAATTCATAATCTAATCTGACGCGAAGACTCTAGGTATATTAAATATACTGCTTAAAATTAAAAATGGTGAAATTGTTCAATTGGTAAAACAAATACAGTAGCGCCTCCTACCTCTACCTCCACAGGATAAGGTATATAAGAATCTGCGTTACCGCCTAATGGTGAAACCGGGGCAACCATTTGTTCGCGCGCTCGACAATTATCACGGATTATATCTAAAACTTTGGGTATGAGGGAGTCTTCCGTTCCAATGAGAAACGTCGTATTACCAGAGCGTAAAAAGCCTCCTGTACTCGCTAATTTTGTTGCGCGAAACTGATTTTTCGTTAAAGCATTCGATAAGCGGCTACTATCCTGATCTTGCACCACAGCTACGACTAACTTCATTCGCACTCACCCCTTTTATAAAATTAACCTATCATAGGTTTTAAAATCGTATAACCACAATACAGATTCTGTAACATCTAATGAAACCTTTAATTCTTATTTTAAAGGTTTATCACCTGTAAAACAAAAATTAATTAGATGTTACCATTATATCACAATACGGTAGACAACTTCACACTTTTACTGCATTGCCTCAGACAGTAATGACCATACATCTTCCACCACACGCTCAATATTTTGGTCTGCATTGACAACATATATACGCTCAGGATAACGTTCTACCAATTGTAAATACCCTTCACGAACCTTTTCATGAAAGGCCAAGCTTTCAACGTCTAAACGGTTCACTTCTCGTTCTCCATGTGCATGAATACGTGCTAAACCAACCTCTGGTGCCAGATCAAATAAAATCGTAATATCTGGTAACTTCTTACCTATTGCAAACTCATTAATAGATAGTACTTCATCTACACCAATACCACGAGCATATCCTTGATAAGCTAAAGATGAATCGATAAAGCGATCACAAATAACCATCCTCCCAGCATCTAAAGCCGGTCGAACCTTTTCAAAATAATGCTGACTTCTCGCAGCTGCATATAATAATGCCTCAGTACGTTCATCCATCGCTGTATGTGCTGGGTTTAAAATGATGGTACGAATTTTTTCAGCAATTTCAATGCCACCTGGCTCTCTCGTCGCTAATACATCTATATTTTCTAGTGCAAATCGCTCAGCAATCTGTTGAATGACTGTTGTTTTACCCGCACCTTCTGGACCTTCAAATGTTATAAATAAATTGCAATTCATGCTGTTATTGCCTCCAACTATTTAATGACCTCAATCATTTTTTCTTCTAAACGATGATTCCCTTGGAAAGTTGCACCGGTTGCTAACAACTCCTCAAGCTGACTCAATTTTGACACTGTAATTTTTTCTCCTGGAACTAGTAATGGAATACCGGGCGGGTAAGGAATAATCATACTTGCAGCAATTCGTCCCATTGCACGCATATATGGAAGCCATTCCTTATCTAAATTGGCTATTTCTTCGAACGTGCAGGTAGGTTCGGAAATCGCTATAAAATTATATGCCGTTTGCGTAGCAAAAAGTTTTTCAGTTTTTTTCATGGATAATAACGCTGTCACGGCATCTTTAATACGAACGCGTATTTCAGCAAATGGATAGATATGTCCAAGCTTCAAAAGTGGTAATACGAGTAATACTTGATGAGCGTCTGCTAGCTCCGCATAAATTTGTTTGGCTTCTAAAGCCTCTTGCACTTGAAAGCCACTATAACCATCAACACGAAGCAATAGCTTTAAAGGATCATCTACCTCAATGACATGAAGTGAACCAATTGCACGTAATGCTTCAACCCACTGATTTTTTTTCTCTATTATATATGCACCATCACTCTCCATATATGTCTGTACATAATAACGTGCATCATCTAATGATGCTAATAATAGATAAGATGGACTGCTAGATTGGAGCATACGTAAATAGTGATTAATTTTATCAACATCAACTAATTCTGAATTAACATGCATAAAAGATGCCATTGTCATGGCTGGTAATGTTTTATGCGCAGATTGTACAACAACATCTGCCCCGTATGTCAAAGCAGAAGGTTGAAATAATGCACAAACGCTGAAATGAGCTCCGTGCGCTTCATCTACCAAGACCGGTATCCTTTTTTCGTGACAATAGGCAATCTGTTGCTGTATTTCTTTAGAAACCATACCGTAATAAGTTGGATACGTTAAAACGACTACCCTCGCCTTTGGATAATTATCCACTGCTTCTTTAAGATTTGTAAATGAAATATGAGTGGCAGTTAATGTCCGATCATCCCAGTGCGGTGAAACATATATAGGCTTTGCCCCAACAAGCTCAATAGCATGAAAAATAGATTTGTGGGCATTACGTTGCACAATAACTTGATCGCCTTTTTTGCATGTGGCATAAATCATTGCTAAATTCCCAACAGTCGTGCCTCCTACTAAAAAGAAACTTTTCATTGCTCCATATGTGTCCGCAAGCAAAGCTTCTGCCTCAAAAATCATTTCCTCTGGATGATGTAAATCATCCAGACCCGATAATTCGGTCACATCATAACGCATTACATCTTTGAAAGCTTGAGGTAAGTGTGACAATTCTCCATGCTTATGACCTGGCACATGAAAAGAAATATTTTGTTGTTGTCGAAAACCCTCTAGTCCTTCCACAATTGGCTTTTTCTTTTGCAAAGCAAGACACCCATTTCCATTATATTGTTCTTTAATTATACGGGATTCCAACAGGATAAAAAAGCAATCCTACGAAATAGGTGAGATTACTCCATTACAGTATCGTTCATTATAAAAAGTAGACACCGTTGTCCCCTTGCATTTCTTTAAATAAAATATTAATTTTCACTTTTGCCCTTCCCATGGTATTGATTCTATTTCGTTCAAGTCGTTGCACCTCCTAGTACACCAACAATCCACTTAGACAAGCATCTATTAATTTCAATCAATTGACGAATATAAGGTGCATTTAATCAAATAACCTTTTTCCATTCCAGTAACCTAGCAAAATTTCCTTCCCGATATAAAACAAAAATAAAAAAAGACCAAAGATTTCTCTTTGATCTTTTTACAGGTGCCTAGCGACGTCCTACTCTCACAGGGGGAAGCCCCCAACTACCATCGGCGCTAAAGAGCTTAACTTCCGTGTTCGGTATGGGAACGGGTGTG
>NZ_JBNNLZ010000027.1:0-59242 GCF_050272295.1 Lysinibacillus sp. NPDC048646 | reverse complement strand
CGATATAACCCTTCAGTTCCGAAAGGAACTGTCTAGCCTTTACCTGAGTAATGTGACCATTCTCAATTTAAACTAGAAACATTTCGCACAACTAACCTGCTTTCTTGCTATTAAAACATAAAGACAGATTTTATCTACAAAATGTGTAGAATGAACTCTGTCTTTTCGTTTTGATATTTCGTGAATCGAATATTTAACTAAACCAGCTAATAGGTTCCTCCTTCCAAAAACGAATCAATCAGTTTTTTTACAAATTCCCATTCCAAACGCTTTGCTTTAAAACCTTCTTCACCTAATGACGTAAGTTTATAATATTTTCTTCTTCTACCTGGTCCTTGTTCGTCATCCAGTAGGATTCAATCCATTGACTTTTCTCTAATCGCTTTAAAGAAAAATAAAGCGTACCTTCTTTCTAGTTTATGAGGGTCATCCATCATCACTACACGATGTACGTGGCGTATAAACAGCATTCTCACCATAAATTTGTCGTAACGTTAATTTGGGTTTCATGTAGATTACCTCACTTTCAAGCTTAAATAGTTTTCAAGTAATCTACCCCTAAATTACAGTACTCACACTTTAATGGGAGAAACCTAGTTTAATCGATCAGATATCATCCATTTTCATCCATATATTCAGTTGTTTAAACCAGTATTTACTTAATTAATGCTTCCAAATGTCCCTTCACTTCAGGCCATTCTTCTAATGTGATGCTATACATCACTGTATGACGAGCTGTACCGTCCTTGCGAATCATGTGATTGCGCAGAACGCCCTCTTTCTTCGCTCCAATACGTTCAATGGCCTTTTGAGAACGTAAATTTTCTTGATCAGTCTTGATTTGTACACGTTGTAAATCGAGCACTTCGAAGCAATATTGTAATAATAAATACTTACAGTTTGTATTGGCAGCTGTTCGCCAAAAAGCAGGTGTAATCCATGTATTTCCTATTTCAAGACGTCTGTGTTTTTCATCGATATCCATAAAACGTGTTGAACCAATAATTTTTCCCGAGATTTTATCCACAATAGCAAATGGAAATTCTTTTTTCTGCATCTTCGCCGTTAAAGCTTTGTCCACAAAGTTATGCACATCACTCTCCTGTTCAATCGTTGTGGGCAAATACGTCCAAATCTCTGGATAACTACCAGCAGCTAATAGCTCTAAAACAGCTTCTTTTGTTATTGGCTTTAATACTACAATTTCATTTTCTAATGCTGTAAAATGCATTTCCTACCACTCCTTTTTCAATTATTTAACTTCAATTTTGATATGATGAATATAACCAATTTCAAAAAATCACACCGTACCAGGAGGTTTAAAATTATGGAGCTCTCTATATCATTCTCTGGGAATTCCCCAAAATACGTGCAAATTTACGAGGAAATTAAACAAGCAATTCTTATGAAAAAACTATCTGCACATGAACAATTACCTTCAAAACGTACGCTTGCCCATACGCTCGGTGTCAGTATTCATACCATTAAAGAAGCCTATGAGCAGCTACTTGCAGAAGGCTATATTTATAGTAAAGAGCGCTCAGGTTACTTTATTGCTTCCTTCGAGTTTGAGTGGCTACAACTACCGAAAAAAGAAAAGCCCGCTCCCCTAAAAACAACTATAAATACTATTAAATTTGATTTTCACAACGGACACGTGGACAAACATACTTTTCCATTTACAGCATGGCATAAGTTAATGAAAAAACACTTCAATGCAAGCAATTTATCAACAAGCCCCTGGCAAGGTGAAGCAACATTACGGGCGGAAATTGCCCAGTATGTAGGACGTTCAAGAGGTGTTATTTGTGAAGCATCGCAAGTGTTTGTCTGTAGTGGTACACAAACCCAGCTACAGGCACTTTGTCATTTTTTTGGTCAACAAATACATGTTGGCTTAGAGGAACCTGGTTTTAAGAGAGTACGTTCCACTTTGCATCAATGTGGTTTACCGATTCATGCGATTCCTGTTGATAACTCAGGTATCACCGTACCGAATGAAACAGTCCACATGTTATACACAACGCCGGCCCATCAGTTCCCACTTGGTATGGTAATGTCGGTTGAAAGACGCGCAGATCTCTTACAGTGGGCGACATCAAATGAGGCATTTATCATTGAAGATGATTATGATTCGGAATTTCGTTATAAAGGCCTTCCGATTCCTTCTCTTGCAAAAATGGATCAGTTACAGCGAGTTATTTATTTTGGCACATTTTCCAAAATCCTTATTCCATCATTGCGCATTAGTTATATGATTTTGCCGAAGTCTCTTGTCGAAGCATTCACTCTTTTCAACCTAGAGCAAAAGTCTACTGTTTCTAAAGTAGATCAGCTCATATTAGCTGATTTCATCGAACAAGGATTATTTGAAAAGCATCTTGCGAAAATGCGCACCATTTATCGAAAAAAACAACAGGCATTATTAACTGCCATAAGCACCTATTTCTCCGAGGAGTTCCAAGTAATCGGTGAAAAATCTGGCCTACATATTATTTTAAAATTGCCAAAAAGGCTCTCCGAATATGAAGGACTTCAACGTGCTCAGTTAGCTGGAATTAACGTATATCCTTGTTCTACCTCTTTTTTGTACGCTTGTGAAAATGACATGATTATTATTGGCTATGGTGGTTTAAACATCCAGCAAATTGAAGAAGGCATTGCCTTACTCGCCGAAGCTTGGCAATAATTCCTGCTCTTTATTGTTAGTATTATTGCATAATCGTCTATAAATCCCATAAACACATGTATAGAAAACGAAACCTTTTAAATTTTTTATCGTATTCTATTTAAAGTGAACTTTAAACAATGGGAAATGTAGGATAAATGCACAGATAAGGGGAATCAGCGAATTGGAGAAGAAAGAAGAATTAGAAATACAGTTACAAACCATTCAAGCATGGGAGAAAGATCAAAAAGGTTTATGGTTTTGGGAGAAGCTAGGGCGTATACCATTTAAAATATTAGATAAAATGACACCGGCTTTCATTCAAAATAAAATAGCTGTATTGGTTGATGAATTAGGAAACTATATTCAATCCGGTGGAAAGTATTTAATTAACGAGCACTCAATGCTTCAAAAAATACGCAATGCCTCTTCCTATAAAGATATTTTTACCATTTCGGATGTTAGTAAAATGCCTTTAGAAGATATGATTATCCTGAGTGACAAGCTTCAAAACGACCGGGTCAAGCTTGCAACAGTACAAGGTGCCTCTACTGGCATTGGTGGCATCTTTACGATGGCTATTGATATTCCTATGATCTTAGGCATGTCGTTAAAAACACTGCAAGAGATTGCACTTATTCATGGCTATGATCCGAACGATAAAATGGAGCGTATTTTCATTGTCAAATGTCTACAATTTTCTTCTGCCGATATTGTTGGAAAGGAAGCTATCTTAGAAGAACTTTCTTCTATGCATAAAGATAGTAATGCATCTGAAAATATGATTTCGCAGCTGCAAGGTTGGCAGGAAGTATTTTTTACGTATCGTGATCAAATGGGTTGGAAAAAGTTATTCCAAATGATTCCAATTGCTGGTATAATATTTGGTGCCTTTGCTAATAAAGGAATGATTCAAGATGTTGCTGAGGCTGGCACTATGCTTTATAGAAAAAGACGAATCTATGAAAAATTAAACGAACTTGAAAATCTTTAAAACAATTTGCTTCGTCAACTGAACATGAAAAGTAGATAGCTGAACAAGGAAAAAGTGTAATAGCGTGATCTATCAATTATTAAAATACGATCGAGGAGTGATATTATGGCAACAAAGTCTACCTTATCTGAAGCTACCCGATTTTTTAATGAACAATTTCCCGAAGGCAGTTCTTATAATTCAAGATACTCTCAAGTTTCTGCGATACGTTCTGGTTCCAATGGTCAAGATGCAAATTTACGCTTTCAAAGGTTGGGTAACCAGCTACAGTTCTTAGCAAGTTTATATGATAAATTAACAGCTTCGTCCACTAGTAAAGAAAGTGTTAAAACGGCGATTCTTGCTACTTTAACTGCGATGGAAGATTTGAAGAACAGCGCTGGTCAATCACTACTTCTTAGCAATGCTAACTTAGGTGGTTCTCCCTCCGGTGGCATTGTCTTAGCAGGTTTAGTCATAACTCGTACAGGTATTTATCATGATTTGGATACAGTAAATAGAAATCGAATAGCCTTAGCCACAGATTCTTTAGCAACTCAAATTTCCTCTTGGATGGATAGTTCTTCAAACCCAAGCTATAACGCTTTAGAGGATACTGTCAGTACTTGGCGAAATCAAAAAATCGCTAATTTTGCTATGAATGGGCCTATTCTACACGTAGGAGGTCTAGGCTTATATCTAGATTTGTTAGCAACTCATAGTTCTGCTTCTCAGCACCCTAAATATCAAACATTATATAAATACGGGACTTATGTGATGGATAAGTGGGCAACTTTCGATTCTTCTGGAACGCAAGCTTCACTTGCTATTGGCGGTTTACTTTCAATCAATTCTGGACGTAAATTCTTCCCTTCGTCAGGCTATAATGCATATGTAGGAATGGGGTTAGCTTGGCTAGCCCACGGTATTGTATATACAGGCAACCTTGGCATTATTCCTAATTCTCGCTTAATCTGTGACTCAAAAAAAATAAATAATTTTTATAGCAGTGTTTTTCATTCTCAAGCTAACATGAAAGCTTATGAAATCAGTGAACCAGCAGATTTTACTGGTGAAAAATTAACTGAAGATACGATTCTTGCCGTTGTTGAACTAGGTTATACTAGAACTGAGATAGATCAGTTACTTGCTGGTCATGTTGATAGTTCGACGGGCTATCTTTACACACTTTCTTGGAACGGTGACTCCGCTTTTTTAGTAGCACTGGACAAGGCTGTTCGAACTGCTGGGGAAACGGTGTTTTTAGAAACTGAAGCAACTGATGGCTCATCAGTCATTATTGCCTATTCTCGTGTAGGAGAGGCTGCAGCACATAGAGCTATGGCTGGATTTGCCGGTATGCTACAACGAGATATTCCAACAGTAACTGATGGGAAGTAATGTTATATAGACAGATAGGATGACTCCGGCACTAACCGTGGTCATCTTATCCCCTCTTAAAGATTCATTACGAAACATTCTTTTATTAAACGGACTATTTTTTAGCGTACAATTCTTTACTCATTTTATACTTTGATTAAAATTTTCCCTTGTTGTTGGCGGCTTTCCATAAACTCATGGGCTTTCTGCATGTCCTCCAATGCAAAAACCTTAGCAATAGGTACTTGGAAATTTCCATCTTTTAATAATGAGAAAATATCCTGTGCAACGTCTTGCAGCATTCTCGGCTTCAATGCGCGCGTCGTCCCTAAACTAAAGCCCCTCACATTGCGACAGCTACTGTGTAAATCGGCAGTTTTTATATACCCCACTTTGCCGCTACTGTTTCCAAACTGCACAAGCGTACCATACAGTGCTAAGCAGTTAAAACTTTCTTCTGTAATATTGCCAGCAATCGAATCAAAAACAATGTTAACTCCATGACCCTCTGTATAATCATTGACTCGGGCACTAAAATTATCATACGTCAGCACATGATGAGCACCAAGCTCATAAGCAATTGATGCTTTCTTCATATCGCTAACTGTACCTATTATTTTTTTTGCGCCCAATTTTTTCGTCATTTGCACGAGCATTGTCCCAACACCACCAGATGCAGCATGTATTAAAACTGTATCTTCCGAGCTTATATTGACAATTTGATGGGTTAAAATATAGGATAAAAACGAAACAGTCGGTACGGCCGCTACCTTTTCAAGAGAGACATCCTGTGGGATTTTAAAGACTAACTGCTCATTTGCTACCACATATTCTGCATACGAGCCGTTTCTTGGAAATGCAATAACCCGGTCTCCCTTTTTAAACAAACTACTACTATCAAAAGTTTCTTCTATTACACCAGCAACATCTAGGCCAAGAATCATTGGGAAATTTGCCTTGGCTTTATTCCCTGTTCGATTTTTGATATCCGCAAAATTAACACTCGTATACGTTGTACGAATTAACACTTCCCCTGCCGAAATAGTAGGTTTTGGACATTCAACATATGTTAAAACGGACGCTGGTCCAAATTCATTAATCGTCACAGCCTTCATAATTCCACTCCTCCCTGTTATAGTTAAATTATAAAATAAAAAGGGATACATTTACATTTTAATATATGGGGGAAATTCGAATGAATAGAAAGCCTAGAAAAGAAAAATATAATGGCCTAACTTACAACTTTTTTGAATTAAATAATGATAAAATTTGCTTCATGTTTTCTGGCACCAGTTACACATATGATAAACCTCTTCTATATTATTCCACGGCATTAATGCTTGAACTCGGCTACGATGTAGTGCAAATCTGTTATTCTTTTGAACAGCAACAATTTGAACAAGAGCCAAAAGCTATTTCAGAAATGGTATATAGTGCCACAAATCCTATTGTGACTCACATGTTAAACAGCAAACCATATCAAAAATCTGTGTACATAGGGAAATCGCTAGGGACTCTACCAATTATTGATTTTTATATGCAACAGATTACATCTTTTTCTTCTCGCTATGTACTATTTACACCACTTCTGTCATTCGAACATAGCCTACAAAATTTGCAGGACAAACATGCCTTTTTGGCAATCGGTACTGCTGATCCACATTTCTCACAAGAAAAATTGGACCAACTGAATTCCCATCATCTTGCAATTGTAGAAAACGCCAACCATTCTCTTGAAATAGCAAATGACACGGTAACATCCATTAAAATTTGTCAGTCACTACTAACGGAATTACAATCATTTATTCAAAAATGATAAAGTGAAACTTCAATTAATGGGGGGTTACTTCCCCCCACTGATTGTACGTTGAACCAATCGGACGTTTGCGGTCAGTTAATCGCCCACCTCGTGTATTCGTTCTCATCTATCCACTTGCAGTGGGCACCTTACTTATCTTGCAGGTCTTGCCTTCTTTAACGCCTGCGTAGCTGGGGTGCATGCTCTTGCTTATCCTCTATAAAT
This sequence comes from Lysinibacillus sp. NPDC048646, assembly GCF_050272295.1. NCBI lineage: Bacteria > Bacillati > Bacillota > Bacilli > Caryophanales > Bacillaceae > Lysinibacillus > Lysinibacillus sp. NPDC048646. Next base: position 52,198 of record NZ_JBNNLZ010000027.1, on the reverse strand, counting down.
CTTGAAGTTCCAAATAACTATGTTTCCCCTCAAGGTAAAGACGAGCCATAAATATTTTCTCTTCGACAGTGAAGTTAGCCATAAAAACACCCCTAAATCGTTAGATTTGGTGTCTAACAATTTAGGGGCAGTTCAAACTCAATTTTTTGAGTTTGTCTACAGTCTGAAACGCTCGCCCCATATTGGGGAGAGCGTTTTTCAATTCTAAATCTTAGTATGCTAAGCCGAATAAAGCTTTGATGTGTGTAAGATAGCGAATGTTAGACGCTTCTTTCATAAGTGTAGCAGGAAGACCTTTAAGTTGTGTATTGTTAGCACCTACAGTTGCTACAGCATCTTTGCGGCCTAAGCTTGCAAGTGTACCAGAGTTAACTGCTGAGAATGGTTGTAACTCTTGGTTTTTGTATTGTGCGAATAAGTTGTAACCAGCACATTCGCCCATTTGCCATGCAACTTGTGCAGTCGGTGCATAAAGCGGACGTCCACCGTCAGCTGGTAATGCAACAGATGCGTCACCGATTACGAATACATCAGCATGTGATGTAGATTGTAAGAAATCGTTGATAGTTGCTTTACCACGGTCAGCAGCAAGACCTGACTCACCTACTAGTGGAAGTGGAGCTACTCCTCCAGTCCATACAAGTGTGTTTGCAACGAGTGGCTCGCGATCTTTAAGTGAGATTACATTCCCGTCAACACCAGTAACTGGTGTACCTGTAATGAATTCAACACCACGTTTTGTTAAGCTTTCAGTAGCGCGCTCGATCAGCACGTCTGGAAGGACTGGTAAGATTTTCGGACCAGCCTCAACAAGTTTGATTTTAAGGTCAGCAAAGTTAACGCCGTGTTTTGCTGCAATTTTAGGGAAGTTGTCCACGATTTCACCAACAAGCTCGACGCCTGTTAAACCGCCACCACCGATAACGATTGTTGCATCCGCTTCGTCTTTAGACTGTGTGTAAGCTTTAATGCGGTCTTCGATATGTTTGTTAATTTTGTTTGCATCGTTTACTGATTTAAGAACCATCGAGTTTTCTTCTAATCCTGGAATACCGAAGAAACCTGTTTGACTACCTAGTGATACTACTAAAGTATCATAAGGTAATGTGTAACCAGTGTCTAAGTCTACTTTTTTAGTGTCTACGTTAAATTTTGTTACTTTTGCAATTTCTAGATTAATATCTAAACCTTTGAAGATTTTTTTTAACGGTAATGCTACAGCACCTTCTGCAATAGTACCCCCAGCTAAACGGTGAAGCTCTGTAATGATTTGATGTGTTGGAAATTGGTTAACTACTGTGATTTTAGCTTCATCAGCTGATAAATACTTACGTGCTGTTAATGCAGTTAAAACACCAGCGTAACCAGCACCTAAGATGACGATTTCTTTTGACATTATTAATTAATCCTCCGTCCTTACGAATTAAATGTATCTCGAGTCTTATTTAGATTGACGTTCGCCGTTTACTTGTAAAAAAGCATTTACAAAACGGAAAACACCTTGAACTTGAGGGTCTTTTAGCATTTTCATAAGACCAAATAAACCGATAACTTCCTGGCTTTCAGCAGCACGGTCTTTTGCTTCAATTGCAGTAGCTGCAAGGTTTTTAGCTGTATCGACAACTGGACCAGCCATTTCTGTAACAGCACCGACAGTATCATTTTTTAGTACTTCATCAGTTGCAACTGCTTGCGCAAACTCATATGATTTTGTTAATAACGTCATCATTTCAGTTAACTTTGGTAATTGCTCAACTAAAGTTGTTAGGGATTCTTGTACCTCAGGCTTTAATAGTTGGTCTAGTACATCTAGTTGTTCTTGACTCACAGATAATTGTTCAGATTGTGCTTGGTTATTCGTTTCTGACATTTTGAACTCTCCTTTGCCATCACTATTACTATTTTTATATTACTTCCATGTAAAAAAGACCATTAAGCAATCTCTTAACAGTCGTTACAGCGGATATCTTACACAATCACCAGTCACAGGGGCTGGATAGCAATTCTTATGATTAGTTATTACAATGTTAACTTCATTATGCAAAAAGCACATCACAATTCCATCCTTATCTTGGTGACATTACAAACTCCATTATAAAGCTGTTTGTACATTATTTCAATGAGCTAAATCACAATTTCGACAAACTTTTCAAAATTCATTGATTTTGTCAACTATTTGTTGTAAATAAAGTTATGTCTTTGTCCATTTTGTTAAAAAATACAATTCCTTAATCTCTTTTTTAGCTGATGCGGTAATAAATATTTTACAAGCAGTAGTAATGTTTCTACTTTTTCCAAAAAGACATTTAACTAGCAAAACTTATGATGACTTTTGAACAGACAGCCAGAAAAAATCAACAATCTCTTTTGCAGCTTCGGTTTCTGTTAGAAATAATCGCTTACCTTCTCCGTCTTTAAAATAACCAACTGACATGAGCGCCATAAACGTATGTGCGAAAAATTGAGCATTTCCTGTTCGAATCGTTCCCTTCTCCATTTCCGTTTGCATCGCCTGCTCAATTGTCCTGTACATTTCATTTTCAGAGGCATGTACTTCTTTTAATTGTGAATCTGATAAATTAATGGATGCTTCGCGCATAAAATTTTTCATATCAATATCTATTGTTGCAGATAAATGTATCTCGACAAGTTGCTCTAATCTCTCTTTAAATGATGTAGGCTGTTCTAATATCTGTATAATATGTAGCCGAATTCTTTTCATCATTTCGATTAATGCAGAGGTATATAACTCCCCTTTAGTCGGGTAATAGTAATAAATTGTTGCTTTTGTAACATTACATGTTTTCGCTACATCATCCATTGACACATTTTTATAGCCATCTTTTATAAAAAGTCTTGTTGCCGTCTCAAGCACAAGTTCTTTAGTTGGTTTAGCCTTGTCATCATGGCGAGGTCTTCCTAGAACACGCGGTGATTGTTTCAACAAGTTCGCCCCCCTTATAACGTATTATTATTAGACATAGTATAACATACCAGTCATTATTAATTGATTAATTAACCTTCTAGTATATATAATTAATACTACATAATTAGAATGGAGGTCTTGTCATGCAAAAACACCCACTTGAGCAATGGGGCGCAATGGTTGCAAGTAAAAAAGGTCGATTGCTAGCAATTACCATTTGGGTTTTACTTGTTGTTGCCCTATCTTTCGCTTGGCCACAAATAAATAGTATTGAAAGTGAATCGGGTAAAAATTTACCAGATACAGAGATGTCTGAGCAGGCTGCATCTATCATTGCAGAGGAATTTCCAAATGATGCAGGGACACCTTTATTACTCGTCTGGCATCGAGAAAGTGGCCTAACTACTGACGATTTCGTTGCTATTCAAAAGGTATATGGGGAACTTCAGGCAAAACCTTTAGCTCACCAATCTCTTATTCCACCTTATAACGAAATGCCGCCCCAGGCTTTTTTGGCAGCTACATCTGAAAATGGCTCTACAATTGTCACACCGATTTTCTTTGAAAAAGGCGTGGCGACTGATTTACTCCAAGAAAGTTTAAACTCTTTAACAACAACAATGGATACGTATAACGTCCAACTAGATAAAGATTTAGCTAGTGATGAACTGCATGTACGTTATTCTGGTCCAGTTGGTATTGCGACAGATGCTGTCAGCTTATTCTCGCAAGCTGATGTGAAATTACTCATAGCAACGGTAATGCTTGTATTAGTGTTACTAATATTAATTTATCGTTCACCTTTACTGGCTATAATTCCATTAATCGTAGTAGGTCTTGCCTATGGTGTCATTAGTCCAACACTTGGTTTCTTTGCGGAGCAAGGCTGGATTGATAAGGATTCACAGGCTGTGTCTATAATGACCGTCTTGCTATTTGGTGCAGGAACAGACTATTGTTTATTTTTAATTTCAAAATACCGTGAAATACTGTTTGACGTTGAGGATAAGGCTGCGGCAATGAAGCTTGCTGTAAAGGAATCTGGTGGTGCCATCATGATGAGTGCCTTAACAGTCGTCATCGGATTAGCCACGCTTAGTCTCGCCCACTATGGTGCATTCCAACGCTTTGCAGTGCCATTTAGTTTTGGCGTTTTAATAATGGGTATTGCGGCCTTAGTCGTACTTCCAGCTATCCTCGTTATTATTGGACGTGTAGCCTTCTTCCCGTTTACACCACGTACAGAGGAAATGGCACGTAAGCAGGGCAAAAAACAACATAAGTCTTCTCATAAAACAAGCCGTAAAATCGGACATTTCGTCACGCATAAACCTTGGGTTGTTATTGTGGTAACTGTCCTTTTACTTGGCGGTTTAGCAGCATTTGTGCCACGCATTCAATATACTTTTGACTTATTATCTTCTTTCCCAGAGAATATGCCGTCTCGAGAAGGTTTTACTTTAATAGAAGAAAATTTTTCACCGGGTGCACTAGCTCCCGTTCAACTTGTAATTGATACGGGTGAAACAGCTATTAACATCCAACAGTCGCTCACTGCTCTCCCTTATATAGATACTGTGGGAGATGTCCATATTGGGGAGAAAAACGATTCCATTCAATTATATGAACTTACGTTTAATGCAAACCCTTATGCAAAAGAATCATTGGCGCATATACCAGAGCTTAAGACTGAAGTCGTAAATATACTTAAAAATGCAGGTATCAAGAATGCTGATAAACAAGTATGGATTGGCGGAGAAACGGCAAGTCAATATGACACACAGCAAATTACTGAACGTGATGAATCAGTCATAATGCCGACCATGATTGCGTTAATCGCCATTTTATTATTTATCTATTTACGTTCTGTCACGGCTACCATATATTTACTAGCTACAGTGATTATTTCTTATTTCGGTGCACTCGGTGCTGGTTGGCTTATTTTACATCATGTTATGGGAGCAGAGGCGATATCAGGGGCCATCCCACTGTATGCATTTGTATTTTTAGTGGCCCTCGGTGAAGATTATAATATCTTCATGATTTCAGAAATTTGGAAGAAACGTAAAAATACAGATCATTTAACGGCGGTAGAGGAAGGCGTAGTTCATACAGGTAGTGTTATTACATCCGCTGGTCTTATTTTAGCAGGTACATTCGCTGTACTCGCAACACTACCGATTCAGGTGCTTGTTCAATTTGGCGTTGTAACTGCGATTGGTGTTCTATTGGATACATTTATCGTACGCCCACTGCTTGTCCCAGCCATTACAACTGTTCTTGGAAAATATGCATTTTGGCCAGGATCGTTATTTAAAAAGGATGCCTAAGTCTTCACACCAATTAAATTGTCATTAGTTCGTTAAATGCCAATAAAAGATATCATTTTACCAATACATTGTAACCCGTTTTTTGTGAATGCTCTGTTGCACACAGAAAAAACGGGTTATATTTTTTTAAAAACGTCTTTTCACCTACATTTATCAATTTATCGACCAACTTCTCTAAATTATCGATAACTATGAACGATTTATCCCCCAAAATCACTCACTTATCCATATGATAAAAGTAGTTTATTGGATTTATACTGTCTTCTACCTTCTTTCATTGTCGTTGAATAGGATACACTCGTTGATTGGAGCGCAGGCGGCGAGTGTAGCTGACGGCATTTGCCTTTCGCTACAGAGCAAAGCTTCCTGCGGGAATAGCATGAGCTGAAGACCTCGCAGAAGCGTCGAGGAGACTGAAGCCATGACCACAAAAAGCGTCCGCCGTAGCAGAAAGCAACGGGTTCATATAGACACTTCTATTTTCAAAAGAAAACAGACAGTCAACAAACTCCATTTTTTGAGTTTGTTGACTGTCTGCCCCCGTCCTAAGAACGTGTTATTTTTGCTTATAGATTTAAAGTTAAATTATTAATTTGTTGGTTTTTTCAGATCCATTGTAGCAGCCGCACTTTCAACTTTTACGCGTTTTAAGAAGAACGCTAGTACAATTGCAAGAATTGTTACAATAGCCGCGATTAAGAATGAATGTGTAATCCCATCTAATAAGGCTGTTTGCATAATTTGATCTTGCATCTGTTGCATTTGCTCAGCTGTTGGTACAACACCAGACTGAGCTGCCTTTGCTTGTGCTTCTGCTATTAAGTCGGCAGCCGTTGCTTTTGTGCGGTTATTCATAATTGTAACCAACACTGCACTACCAATCGCTCCTGCTACTTGTTGTAAGGTATTATTGATAGCCGTACCATGTGGATTCATAATTTGTGGTAATTGATTTAAACCATTTGTCATAATAGGCATCATTACCATTGAAATACCGAACATACGAATTGAGTACATGGATACAATAAATGTATAGCTAGAATCCAATGCCAATTCTGTTAAACCAAATGTTGCGAGTGTTGTAATTGTTAAACCAATAATCGCTAAAACACGCGGTCCGAATTTATCAAAAAGTTTCCCGGTAATTGGCGACATAATACCCATTACAAGTGCCCCTGGAAGCATCATTAATCCCGCTTCAAATGGTTCAATTCCACGAATGGATTGTACATAAGCCGGTGTTAAAATCATCCCAGAGAACATCGCCATAGAAACGATAACAGAGATAGCCGAGCCAAGTGCAAACATCGGGTATTTGTAAATACGTAGTTCAAGTAAAGGCTGCTCCATACGTAATTGTTTAAAGATGAAAATAATTAAAGAAACAAATCCAATGGAAATTGTACCGTACACCCAAGGACTAGACCATCCTTTATCCCCTGCTGTACTGAAACCATAAAGAATACCACCAAATGCAACCGTCGATAATATTACGGAAGGGAAATCTAAATGAACTTCACGTGTCTCCATCACGTTTTCTAATTTCCAAGCACCGAATAATAAACTAATAATTGCAAATGGAATAATCATTTGGAATAGCATGCGCCAATCGTGATGTTCCACAATCCAGCCTGATAATGTTGGACCAATTGCAGGTGCCGCAATCATAACTAAACCAAAAATCCCCATTGCTGCTCCGCGTTTTTCTTTTGGAAAGCTAGTCAGCATGACATTCATTAAAAGGGGTGACATACTTGAAGCCCCCGCTGCTTGCACCATACGACCTGCTAAGAGCACGTCAAAGTTTGGTGCAAAACCTGCCATAATTGTACCAATTGTAAATATTGTCATCGCCGTAATAAATAGATGTCTATTTTTAAAGCGTGTTACGAAAAATGCCGAAGCTGGTACTAAGATACCACTTACAAGCATATAACCTGTTGCTAGCCATTGTACTTTTGCGTACGTAATACCAAAATCTTTCATAATGGTTGGCAACGCAACATTTAACAATGTGTTGTTCAGAAAAGCAACAAAAGCACCCACAAATAAAATAGCAATCATGCCATAAGGGGGCTTTTTCATTGTTAAGTCACTATTCATTTATATCCCTCAATTCTTTCTTGTTATTTTAAGATAAAACTTATTTTATACTCGCAGTCTACTTTTTTCAACAATTTAGATTTAAAATTTTTAAAACGTTGATATATAAGCTTTTTCGTTATAGAATGAGAGTATAATAATTTAAAAAAGGTGAGGTTATGAACAAAAGAAAAAGACAAACACTTACTTCTGCTCGTGAACTTTTTATAGAAAAGGGTTTCGTGGATACATCCATTAACGATATAATCGGTGCCGCTAAAATTTCTAAGGGCACATTTTATAATCACTTCGCCTCAAAAAATGAATGCTTAATCGCCATTCTAGACGACGGGCGTGAGGAAGCAAGCAATCGTCGACATGAGCTTCTTTACGGAAAAGATCCAACTGACTTGGAAGTCTTAACACAGCAAGTGGCTGTACTTATGTATGTCAACCGCGAGCACAATCTTATACAAATTTTCGAATCAATTTTTCATTCTCGAGATAAAGAACTAAAGAAAATTATTTTGAACTATCATTTACAAGAGTTAGAATGGCTTGCCAATAGACTTGTACAAGTTTTTGGAGAAGAAATTAGTCCGATGAGCTATGAATGTGCTGTGCAAACATTGGGTATGATTAACCTCTCTTTACGTGCAGTCTTGATTTCTGATTATAAATATATAAACCGTGAAGCAATAGTACGCGTAGCATTACGCAATATCAGTGTAATCATACCCGCAATGCTGGAATCGAAAGAAATTATTATAAGTGTTGAGATGATTAATGCCATACAAAATGTCGTGAATTATCGTTCAGTCAGTAAAGAAATGGTCCTCGAACAGATACAAGGCTTTACGACAGGATTATCGAAGGACGAAACTGTTGAAGGATTGGAATTTGCTACATTTTTAATGGAAGAATTACAGCAAGAGAAACCTAAGCTCTTAATTATCGAATCACTACTTACTCCTTTCAGAAAATCATTTGTTGGAACCGAACACGCAGCAGAGGCACGTGACATCGCCAATAATTTATGGCGTTACGTGAAAATCGAACACCCTTCTGAACACTGTAACAAAAAATAAAATGACTTATTTTTTCTGTTAAGTGATATTGCAAAAAAACAAAAATGACCCTCAAATCATCGACAAAAGGCATCAAGAAGTTCTATCTCGATGCCTTTTGACTTTTTTATTTTTTGTTCAAACGATGGGATAATTCACCGGGACGTCGTGACCCCGGACTGAGCATAGTGAAGGAAGCGATTAAGCCTGCCCGCGGAAACTATCTGCCCACTGTGGAAATCAACGATCTTACTTAATTTTTTTCAGTAAAATTGCTCTTTTATATAGCTTCAAAAACATATGCATTACTGTTCATGTAAAAATTTCACAACAAAAACTGTACCTCTTGCATCTGAATTCACACGGATTGTCCCGTTATGCAAATCAATCAGTTGCTTTGTAATCGCTAACCCTAGACCAGTACCTGTCGTATCATCGGTCGTATTTGTCCCTCGATAGTAGCGCTCGAACAAGTTATCGAGTTCCTTTTGCGGAATCCCTGGACCTTGGTCAGCAATTGTCAGCATGACGCCTTCGGATGTGTTTTGCGCCTCCACCCTTACTTTGGTGTCATTCGGTGTATACTTCTTAGCATTCGTAATTAAATTATCCAATACACGCTTTAATAGAAGTTCATCTGCATCCAGTAAGACATCTCCAAAAACATTTACACACACCTGATTGTCTGCAAACTGTAGTAACCATGAATTTAATGTTAACGATACTTTTTCCAGTTTTATTGCTTTATTTTTTAATTGATACGTATAGGTTAAATCTTGAATGAGCGCATCCATATAGGTAGCCTTTTCTTGCATTGTTTTAGCGAAGGCACGCATTTCATCATTCGTCCACTCATATTCGCCAGAAGCTAGCATGGCAGAATAACCGTAAATAGAGCTGAGAGGGGTCTTTAAATCATGGGATAGTCCTGTAATCCATTCTTCACGTAATTGCTCTGATTGCTTAATTTGTCTTTCATTTGAGGCAAGTCGGTCCGATAAGTGATTAAGCGACTCATCGACAGGTTGGAATAATTTAAATTTCCGTTTTAACTTCCCTGTCTTCTGGTGATGAACTTTTTTATCGCTCAATTTCTGGTAATCAAATTGCGCGAGATGTTCGATGCGTGAAATAACGTATACAAGTGGTCGGACAAATTGGCGTGAAATCCCTATTGATAAGAAAATGACGCCTATTAGTAAGATAATGTGTCCACCGAAGAAAATCGCAATAAAAAGAAGCATCGCTTTATTAAACGGCTCTTCAAACGGCTTATACGATGGGTTTGGCATACGCACGACCAGTGTTGTTCCATCTTCTAGTGTTGCACTTTGTATTAATTCTTCCTGCTCGAAAATATCATAATTCTCTTCTATTAATTCCGGCTTATACAGTAATTTATAGCTTTCACCAATAACTTTAACTCGTTGCCATCGTTCATTATAAATCTCTACTGCTGCCTTATTGTCATTTAAACGCTGGAACAACTCGGAAGGTATCTCCTCATTCTTCTGCCAAACACTATTGGCCTCATCAAAAAGAGGCTGAACTAGTGACGTAGGTAAAAATAATAAATAATATTTCGGTAGTTTCCAGGTATGCATACCTGGACGTTCAAGTAACAAAACCTCACTATCTGTCATTCCACAAAGTTCGCATGTTTCACCCGTGTAATCTAAAATGTCCATCGATTGATTAAACAAATATAACTGCCCTAAATTTTCCTCTGCGCGTTTCACTAAATAATTCGCAATACGCATCGATTTTCCCTCTGTCATAACTGCGTTATCTTCAATTTCGTATGAACTCATTGTATGAATGTTATCACCGACACGCGCATTGATAAAGAACGCAAAAAATAACAAACTGACAATGAAGCCCAGAATAATTAGTAAATAAAATACTGTGAAATAAGATACAAAACGCAGTGTTAATCTCCCTGACGGTTTCATCAATGAACATCACCAACGAGTTTATAGCCAATTCCTCTGACAGTTACGATGCAAGTCGGTTTACCTGGATCTTTTTCAACTTTTTCACGGAGCTTACGCATATGAACCATCACCGTGTTATCATCGAATATATAATCTCCCCATACACGTTCATATATTTGTTCCTTTGACAATACTTGCCCTGTATTTTCACATAGGTATTTCAGCAAATGAAATAACCTTCCACTAATAATGTCCTTCTTACCATCCACTTCAAGCTCTGCCGCATCCATATTAAACACAAAACGATCACAAGTATATATACGCCCCTCCTGCACATCCACCTGCTTCTTCATGTAACGTGTGAGTTGTACTTTAACCCTCGCTACGAGCTCTAGCGGATTAAATGGTTTTATTATATAGTCGTCTGCTCCATTCATAAAGCCGCGCAACTTATCCGCATCACTACTCTTTGCGGTTAAAAAGAAGATGGGTGCATCACTTTTTTCACGTACATACTTTGCTACTTCTAAACCATTGCCATCTGGCAACATGATATCTAACAGATAAAAATCAAATTTTTCTCTTTCTATTTTCCTTATAGCATCTTGAACAGTACTACAAAGTGTAATGTTATTGATTCCTTCTTTACGTAAAATGATGTCTATCATTTCAGCTATAGCACGTTCATCTTCTAGTACTAAAATTGTTGCATTTTTCATACTATCACCAACTTTTAAGATTACTTTAAGGTAGTCATTATATCTCTATAAGATTTTTATACTACTCTATGTATAAGTTAACCAATTAAGGAGATAAAACGCAAATGACAACAAATCGAGTTACCTTCATCGACAGTATGCGTGGATTAAGTTTGTTCGGTATTTTGATGGCTAATCTGCTAATTTTCCAGTTTGGCATGTATGGCAAAGATGAGTTAAAAAGTTTATCCACATTGGATAGTGGTGCATTATATTTTGTGAAAATCTTCATTGAAGGCTCATTTATGCCGATATTCACCATTTTATTCGGCTTTTCTCTTATTAAATTTATTGAATCAGTCCGTAAGAAAAAAAATAAAAGTCGATGGTCAATTCTACGTCGTTCAATTGGTTTAATTGCTATCGGTTGGCTCCATTCAACCTTTTTATGGGAAGGCGATATTTTATTGTCATATGGCTGTATGACATTATTTCTAATTCCGTTCATTAATCGAAAGCCAAAAACATTATTTATATGGTGTGGCGTATTATTTTTACTAACTACAGCCTTAACATTCGGTCCTACGGAGATAGCAAAAAAAGAGCAGATTGAACTAACTAGCTATATCGAAAAGGCAGATGCAACTTATGCAAACGGAAGCTACCTAGACATATATGATTTCCGTGCAAATGTTATGCCTCCCGGATTAGACAATCCTATTGTTGTATTCATCATTTTCATTTTCGCACCTTTATTTTATGCACCATTATTTTTATTTGGCATGGGACTTGCTAAAATGCGTGCGTTTGAAAATATGCAAAAAGAACAGAAGTGGTATATTTTCGGGGCAATTCTGGTTCCACTCGGCCTCACTTGTAAAGCATTAAGCTTTATAGAAAGCAATTTTTCCAGCATGTACCTAATGGGTGGTTCACAACTATTAGCAGTAGGCTATGTGTGCTTAGTCGCATTATTCTTCAAGACTCGACCTGCACAGCTTCTTTCACCCGCTTTTGAAAGTGTTGGCAAGCTATCAATGACCAATTATTTAATGCAAACAATTATTTGTACAACAGTATTTTACGGATATGGGCTCGGTTTATACAGTAAATTAGGCGTGTTTGGTGGCATCATTTTTGGGGTTGTACTCTATAGCTTGCAATGCATTTTTAGTATTACTTATTTAAAGAAATTTAAACGTGGCCCGTTTGAAACCGTACTGAGAATTTGGACGAATTGGTCATGGAGTGGGCAAACGAAACAGAAAGGAAGTACTTTAAATGAATCGTGAGTCTAAAGAGGATTTCACAGATACATGGTGGTTTCTAGGAATTTGCGCAGCTGTAGGGGTCATATGTACTATATGCGCATTCTAATAGTAAGAGATTTTATGAAAATAGTAGCTTAGCCAGTGCTTTTACACTCAATAAAAGGTATTCAACAAAGTATAGTAAACTTGTTGAATACCTTTTTCTACATGTTTAATTTTAATCGACGTGCAACTAAAGATAATAGATAGTTCACCACAAAATAGATTACTACGAATAATATAGTTTATTTTGTGCGTTAATAACTTGCGCATTATGCAGTAATTCTGGGAATGCAATAACAACAGCCAATGATGTATCTTTTAATATTTATCTAACCCCCTACTGATGTATAGCTGACTCCCCTTTTTTCTTGTAGCGAATAAACTGTTACAATCCCCAAATTGCAGGCATTATATCTTTCTTCACTTCAATCTCCTGTTATATAATTATTGTAAACAATGCACAATTAGGAGGCATTTCATTGATACAACGAATTTTAATCACAGGCTATAAACCACACGAACTCGGTATTTTCAATGATAAACATCCCGGTATCCCCATTATAAAAAAAGCATTGGAAAACCGTTTACGCCTACTAATCGATGGGGGATTGGAATGGATCATTATTAGTGGCCAACAGGGTGTAGAAACGTGGAGCGCAGAGGTTGTCCTCACGTTAAAGAAAGAATTCCCCGAATTAAAACTTGCCGTGATCACACCATTTTTAGAACAGGAGAAAAATTGGCAGGATATTAAAAAAGAAAAATATTTGTCAATAGTAAGTCAAGCAGACTTTGTAACGAGTGTTACTAAAAAGCCGTATGAGGCGCCATGGCAATTTATTGAAAAGGATAAATTTATTATTCAAAACACAGATGGACTACTTCTTGTCTATGATGAAGAAAACGAAGGCTCGCCGAAATATATGAAGAGACTAGCAGAAAAATATATGAAAACTAACGAGTACACCCTTTTAATGATTAATGCGTATGACTTACAAGTAATCGCAGAAGAAATACAACAGCAGGACTGGTAAATAAATATTGATATAATTTTCTGACAATTATATACTGGAATAAATAGTGTTTGACGTCATTAAACTTGAAAGGAGCTGTTGACATTTGAATAGAAAAATTGAAATGATTCTTGAGCCCTCACCTGTGAATGTCTCACATGATACGTACCGTCGAGAGTGCCAGTATACGCGGGGGATTCATATTGAAGAACAAGAGTTCAAAGCCATTTTAGCTACAATGTGCCACGATTCACGCTTGTATTTTGATTTCCATAATCCTCGAAAAGAGATTAAGCAAGGAACATATTTAAATGGACACTCCGGTCTGGCACGCAATATTTTTGATTACTATAAAACAACATACGACGTTGAAATTACAGAGCTCATGAATGGCAAAGATTTTTATGTGAAAATCATCTAAAAAGCGACGTAGACTCGATGATATTCCATCATGTCTACGTCGCTTTTTAAAATGTAACTCCAATCATAACCCAAGGCCTTAGCAACTGAAAACACATGTCATTGACGAATTCAAAGCCTTGAACATGTGCTTCTGTTTTTTCTATCTGTTAATCTTTATACTTTGAACATATTTGTTCTTTCTTGTAGACTTTCCGCCATTTTAGAAAGTGCCGCTGTAGATGCTGTAATTTCCTGCATAGAGGCTAACTGTTCTTCTGTTGCCGATGAAATCGTTTGTGTCCCTGCTGCGGAGCTTTGAGCAATTCCATCAATTTGTTCCATGGATTTGGACATTTGATTAGCTCCTGCAACCATCTGTTGAACGGAAGAAGACACTTCTTGTATTTGAACAGATACCTCGTTAATGGCATGTTGAATTTTTTCAAAGGATTCACCTGCAATGTTTACATTGTTAATACCTGTTTCTACTTCTTTCGTTGTGAACTGCATGGAGTCTACAGCTTTATTCGTTTCCGCTTGAATTCCTGTAATTAGCTCAGAGATTCTCTGTGCCGATGCAGATGATTCTTCTGCCAATTTTCGCACTTCTTCCGAAACAACCGCAAAACCTTTTCCATGTTCTCCTGCTCTTGCTGCTTCAATCGCTGCATTTAACGCCAGTAGATTGGTTTGCGCTGCAATACCTGTAATGACCTCAACGATTTGTCCAATCTCACCCGATCGCTGACCTAAACCGCTAATTACATCACCTAGACTACCAATAGAGGTTTGAATCGAGTTCATTTGTTGAACAGCAGTTTTAATAATATTATTTCCATCCACTGAAAGTTGTTCTGCATGTGTAGCAGTTTCTGAAACGTTAGTAGAGTTTCTAGCTATTGTTTGGACATCTTGTACCATATGATTCACAACATCTGAGGTTTCTATAATTGTTCTCGCTTGATCGTCCGATCCACTTGCCACTTCTAAGGTAATAGATGCAATGTGCTCACTTGCCTCACTCGTTTGTTCTGCACTTGCTGAAAGCTCAGCCGAGAATGCCGCCATCTGATCAGAAGTTTCTTTCACCTGACCAATTAGATCTCTTAATTGAGCAATCATATGGCTAAAGGAAGACGTTAAGACCCCTAGCTCATCCTTTGAATCATAGGCTACATTAAAATTCAATTCCCCAGCTTCTGCTCGTTGAACGGCAGATTTTAATTTTTCAATTGGAGAAATTAGATATTTTCGAACACCTATAAATCCGATGACAACAAACAAAATTGTTAATACAATTGAAATGATTAACGAGGTTGTGATTCCTCTGCTTGCATCGGCTTTACTTTCCATATTCAAAGCACTTGCATTTTTTTTATTCAAATCTGTCAACGCTACACCTTTTAAATTAATTTGGTCTAACACAGGCTTGGCATTTGAATTAAAAAGGTTTACTGCTTCCTCATTTTTATTGGCAAGACTTAGTTGAAAAACTTGCTCCATGCTTGCTTTAAAACTTGGGTATAGCTCAACCAGTTCACTTATTAAAGCATCCTCTTCCGGTTGCAAATTAGCTGCTTTTAGTATTTGAAGATTCTCTTCATTATCTTTAAAAGCATTCATCACTTCATCATTAATTTGTGTAATAGTAGCTTTGTCTATAAACATAAAAGAACGATACATATTTGAAACAATAATCCGGTTATTAAGTCTATAGTCCGACAAAACGATACTTGGTTCTAACCGATTTTTAAAAATATTATCAGAATTTTTCTCCATAGACTTCATTGTGATATATCCATTCACTTGGATAATACCAACTGTTAAAATGGAAATACACATTAATAGGACTAACTTTTTAAATATGGATAGATTGCGTAGCATGGTCAATACTCCCCTTTTCGAATTCAGTTATTTGGTGCACATTCTAATGAAAGACTATGAAATGACATTATCAAAGGTGCGTGTATACTTTTGTAAGTTTATTTACTTCATGACAACATGGAGAATAACTGACTTTCGTTGTTTTAATCCTTTGTCTTAATTATATTTGATCTTCTCTTCGTATACACCTATACCGATAAACACACTTACAAAGTAATGTTAATTTTGTAGATTTGATAACTGATTTCCTTATAGTCCCTTTTTACCACTTTGTTAACAAGGTTATTTCGCCTGTTAATAGTCTATATTTCGACATTTTTCATTATTTTTGAACTAATTATCAACAAATTAATTTAATGTTCTTATTTTTCCATATTTTCAAAATCCTAATATATAATCCTTACATAACCAATCATATGAAGAGGATGTGTTTACATGGACCCATTGAAGCTACAAAAGCGTTTCCCCTTATTAAAGCCTTTCTATGGCTTACACAGTGAAGGTTACTTATTTAATTTTGACAATCAGCTTTTTGAGATACCAAAGCATGCGATTACGCAAGATGAACTTGAGTTATTGCGAATTTTTTCAGGTCCACTCATGATTTCTAGCATGCAGGACACAGCTTGGCTTAACTATTTAACCAATCAAACGGATAGCATACCCGCCCCTATCCGGGACCACCGCTTATTGTTTTTACACTTTGAAAAGAAATTTACTGACCCTAACCTCCTACGTACAACGTTTGAGGCGTTGCTAGGTAAAGAAATATTTCTAATGTCGTTAAATGAGCATTCATATATAGTCATCGAACAAATTACAAACGAAGAACTGCTAAACTTCTCTTACTATATCGATCTCTTAAGCGAAGATTTAGAAGTGAATTTAAAAATTTTTGTGTCAGATGTAATAGCAGATATCACTGAAACGAAAGTACGATTTAACTGGCTTTTATCATTACAACCAGCAATCTGGACCTATACGCCAAAGCATGTACTTACACAACAAGAATTACTGATTCCTTATTTAACGCTGCTACTAGACGCACAGGAAAAAGCTATTTTCATTGCTTCGATTTTAAAAGAGGCCGCTGAACACCAGGAATTATTACAAACCGTCAAGCAAGTCATTCAATGCGAAGGGAATATTTCACTTGCGGCTAAAAAATTATTTATGCATCGTAATACCTTACAAAACCGAATAGATAAATTTCAACAGCTAACACATAAGGATGTGCGACAATTTGAGCATAAACTTGAAGTGTTTCTTGCCATTTCGTTTTTTGAATTGATGTAAGTCACATTGCACATTTAATCGTAAAAAAACAGTGCATAATTGTTCTATCCGCAAACGTATTATTTTTTTACACTATAAGTATCACTACTAAAAGAAAGGATGTAACCTATGACGGAATTACGCTTGGCGCATATCTATAAAATTTACGATAAAAATGTGCAAGCTGTAACAGATTTCAATTTGCATATACACGATAAAGAATTCATTGTCTTTGTCGGTCCCTCTGGATGCGGGAAAACTACAACACTTCGTATGATTGCGGGCTTAGAAGATATTTCGAAAGGTGAATTTTATATTGATGATGTCCTCATGAACGATGTGGAGTCAAAGGATCGGGGGATTGCCATGGTTTTTCAAAGCTACGCCTTATACCCTCATATGTCGGTTTACGATAATATGGCATTTAGCTTAAAGCTTCGAAAAGTCGATAAAAAGGAAATCGACCGACGCGTGTTAGAAGCCGCAAAAATTTTAGGCTTAGAAGATTACTTAAAACGCAAACCCAAGGCATTATCAGGCGGTCAAAGACAGCGTGTCGCACTAGGACGCGCCATTGTCCGTGATGCTAAAGTCTTTTTAATGGATGAACCACTTTCCAATTTAGATGCGAAATTACGTGTGCAAATGCGTGCAGAAATCCAAAAACTACACCAACGTATTCAAACAACAACAATTTATGTAACGCATGACCAAACAGAAGCAATGACTATGGCCACACGTCTCGTTGTGATGAAAGATGGGCTCATTCAACAGATTGGCGCACCGAAGGAAGTATACGATTATCCGAATAATATGTTTGTAGCCGGTTTTATTGGATCACCCTCTATGAATCTATTCCATGGACAGCTCACTGAAAATGAGGTAAAGATAGGTGATTTCAACTTACCTATTCCTGAAAGTTATTTACTAATACTAAAAGAACAAGGCTATCTAGGTAAAGATATCGTGCTCGGAATACGGCCAGAGGATTTACAACTTACATCCACAACCTCTGCTTATACTTTTGACACCACGGTGGATGTAGCAGAATTACTAGGTGCCGAGGTATTTCTCTACGCTTCATTAGCAGGTCAATCTTTCATTGCCCGTGTAAATGCCGACGCACAATGTCATCCGAATGACTCGGTAACTTTAGTGATAAAGGAAAACAAAATTCATTTTTTTGACCCTCAAACAGAAGTACGGATTTGTTAATCATCTGAGGTTGTGATCACAACCTCATTTTTTTCTTTTTGCTACCTTCTTATGAAGATTTTGAATCACAGAGCGTGTCGTGTCTAGATAATTGATTGTTTGTTCATAGGAGCTAGTGGCCACGCACATAAATAAAATATCAATAACATGTAGTTGTGCCAGTCGTGATGATGTAGCACCACTTCTAAAAGTTGCTTCTACATTTGGTGATGTATGCAAACAAATATCTGCTAGGCTAGACACTAGCGAGTTACCATAACGCGTCAGACTAATGGTCGTCGCTGGTGTTTCACTAGCAATTTCTAAAATTTTCGCCACTTCATGGGTTTCACCAGAAAACGATATGCCAACTACCACATCCCCTTCCTCTGCATTTACAACTGCTGTAGCTCCTAAATGCAAGTCCGTCAGTGCCATACTGTTTTGATTAATACGCAAAAATTTCTGGTCTGCATCCATTGCTGCAATACCTGATGCACCAACGCCGAAAAAGAAAATCCGCTTAGCCTGTGATAGTGAAGTCACCGCTCTCAATAACTCTTTTTCGTCTATTAAGTCTGCCGTTTCTCGTAAAATTTGGCTACTTTGGGTCGTCACCTTTTCTACGATAGATTGTAACGGTTCATTCGGCTCGATATCACGATCATCTACCTTTTCGCGCTGTAAATCTCCTGCAATTCGTAACTTTAGCTCTTGTATACCACTGACATTTAACGATTTACAGAGACGAATCACCGCTGCACCGCTTGTATTGCTTGCTTCCCCCAACTCAACAGCAGTCATTTTAATGGCTTTCGTCGGATGCTCTAAAATATAGGTAGCCACCTTTCGTTCGGATGGCGGAAGCCTTTCCTCCATTTCCGCAAGCATGATTAACCCTGCATTGATTTTCTCCATTACAATCAACTCCGTTTTTCAATATGTACTTCCCCACAAGCAAATAGTTTGTGGTTAATGGAGCTAACTCGAAAACTATTTGAGGTAGCTCCATCTAATAAATGTCCAGATATACAGTGAATTAATTTAGCTCTGCTTCCTTTATCACGGTCTCTTCTTTAACTCCATTGCCGCCCGTACATGTCCTTCTGATTGTGCCAATAATTGTTCCGCTTCTTCATACGTTGTTGCCATCAAAAGCATGATAATGGCTGGTTTCACTTTATAATCAGTTTGCACCAATACGCTTTCAGCCTCTTTATAGGAAACATTCGTTGCATCACAAACAATCTTTTTCGCACGTTCACGTAATTTAAAATTACTTGCATGAACATCCACCATTAAATTTTTATATACTTTTCCCAGTTTGATCATTGTTGTAGTTGTAATCATATTAAGAATTTGTTTATGGGCAGTTGCCGCCTTCAGTCTTGTAGATCCCGTTAAAATTTCTGGACCTGTCATGACCTCTATCGCTATATCTGCATATTCACTAATCATTGATTGTGGATTACTCGTTAAGCTTACCGTTGTAGCACCCATTTGCTGTGCATAAACAAGTGCACCTTTTACAAATGGGGTTCTTCCACTTGCGGCAATACCTATAACAATATCCTGCGTTTGCAAGAAACGATTTTCTAGAGCTTCTTGTCCTAAAGCTTCATTATCCTCTGCACCTTCGACAGCGACTACGACTGCGTCTAAGCCACCTGCTAACACCGCCTGTACGAGCTCTGATGATGTACTGAACGTCGGTGGACACTCGACTGCGTCTAATAAACCTATACGACCACTCGTCCCTGCTCCTACGTAAAATAATCGCCCCCCATTTTTTATCGCTTTGATAACTACTTCAATCGTCCGCTCAATGTCAGGTAACACTTTAGCAATGGCTTGTGGAATCTTTACATCATCTTCGTTCATGAGCTGTACGATTTCCGTGATAGACATTAAATCTAGGTTAGTCGTTTTTGGATGATAGCCTTCTGTTGTCAACTTTGTCAATCGATCCATCGAAGTCAGATCCCTCCTGCCTCAAATTCATTATCTGATTTACACTAGCTTCTTCTGTTATGGAAGGGATGTCGATTTAAAGTTTGAACATACCCTTATTCTTTTCTCTATTTCACTTAGCTTACGTTGTTCCTCACTTAACTGCTCCTGCTGTTAACCCTTCCATAAACTGTTTGGATGCAATGAAGAACAACACAATCATAGGCAACGACGCAAGTGTTAATCCTGCAAATAACGAACCCCAATCCGCAGAATGTTCTCCAAATAAAGACATCATCCCAACTGGAATCGTGCGCTTTAACTTATCAGTAATGAAAATAAGAGGGAAGAAAAAATCATTCCAAGCAGCAATAAAATTAATGATCACTACTGTTCCAAGCGCTGGTCTCATTAACGGTAGCACTACATGCCAGAGCACGCGCAGATTACCAGCACCATCAATACGTGCAGCCTCTTCTAGCTCATACGGCATTGTCCTGAAAAATCCCGTTAAAATGAGCATGGTTAATGGAATGCCTGTCGCGATATTCATAAAAACGAGCGCCCACAATGAATTAATAAGCCCTAAATCACGCATTAAAATAAATAAAGGCACAATCCCAAGCTTAATGGGAATCATCATTCCTAATAAGAAGATAAAAAACAATGCATTATTCCACGAGAATTTAAAACGTGCAATATAGAAGGATGCCAATGAACAAATTACGACAATCAATACCACCGATACGATGCTCACAAAGACGCTATTCATAAAATACGTTGTAAATGGAATTTTAGACATCAACGTACGGTAGGTATCTAAGCTAAAGCTAGTCGGTAACCCTAAAGGATTTTTGTAAATTTCAACACTTGTCTTAAAAGATGATAACATCATTAATATAATGGGATATAAACTAATTGTCGCTATGACAAATACCACAATATAATAAAATGACCGACTCCAAATTGTGCCCTGCTTCATCGATTCACCCCCTACATCTGCACGTCTTTTTTATTGGTAAATCGTAAAAATACCGTCGTACAAATCAAAATGAATAAAAATAATACCGTGGCTAATGCCGAGCCTAAGCCAATCGCTGTCGTACCTGATGCGGTTGAACTACCAAATGCTAAACGGTAAAAGAATACTGCCAGTGTATCTGTTGAATAATAGGGTTCTCCCATTGACCCCTGCATAGCATAGACAAGCTCAAAGGCTTCAAATGATTGAATGAAGGTTAACACGCCCATAATCGTAATGGAAGGTACCATTAACGGCAGATATATGGTACGCATTAACGTGAAGCCCTTTGCCCCATCTAACCTCGCTGCCTCTATTAACTCACCAGGAATACTCTGAAATCCAGCTAAGAAAATAAGTACCCCAAAGCCGAGTCCAAACCAACAGTTTACTAAAATGATGGCTATCAAAGCCGTATTGGGATCACCTAACCATGCACGTTGTAAGCTCTCCAAGCCAATTTTCTCTAAAATGATATTCAATGTACCAAAATTCGGATTTAAAATAAGCTTCCATAAAAATCCTACAACTATGACTGATAATAATCGCGGTAAAAAAAAGGCCACTTTAAAAAACTCCGCACCTTTTATTTTTTGATAAATAATAAAAGCTAACAAAAGAGCGAGACCATTCATAACGACCATTTGTACGACAAAATACAACACATTATGTTTGAAAGCGTTCCAAAACATAGACCCATAAGGCTCTGTCGTAAATAATGTCACGAAATTTTGAAAGCCTACAAAATCTCCTCTCGACATACCTTTCCACTCGAAAAAACTATAGGACAGAGCCGCTAAAATCGGATATAACA
Organism: Lysinibacillus sp. NPDC048646; assembly: GCF_050272295.1. NCBI lineage: Bacteria > Bacillati > Bacillota > Bacilli > Caryophanales > Bacillaceae > Lysinibacillus > Lysinibacillus sp. NPDC048646. Next base: position 30,295 of record NZ_JBNNLZ010000027.1, on the reverse strand, counting down.
CAAACATGCCGTATATCACTAATGCTGGGATTGGAAACAAATGTATCGTCCACTTTGCCCAAGATTTTTTCTTTTTTGAAGGCGCAACTGTCACTGTTTTCAATATTAAACACCCCCCTGTCGTCTTAGACGGTAAGACCCCACCCACTTCTGCAGAAGTGCTAGTGGGGTCATCATAAAAAATCAAAAACTGTATTAAATGTCTCTATTGTTATTGCCTTTTCTATTTTTGGAATGGTACGAACCAAGTTTTTGCATTGTCCTGCACTTTTGCCGCAACCTCTTCTTGCTTCACTTGACCTAAATACATTCCTTGTAATTCCGTTTCAAGTACAGTCTTGGTTGTCGGATCCCCACCAGTAAAGTTGGTTACCCACATGTATGGTGTTGCTTCATTCTCCGTTGATTTACTTAAATCATTTAATAATGTGTTGTCAGATGAAATGCCAGGAATTGCACTGATCATTGAGAATTCCTTGACGAATAACTCACCAAATTCCTTTGTAGTTAAAAACGCTAAAAATACTTTAGCTGCTTCCTTATTTTTGGACTTTGCATTAATCGCAAAAGAACCATCCACCCAAGTTGTCACTGTTTTATTACCCGTTTTGGATGGAATCGGGAAGTAGCCGAAATCTAAATCTGGATTCATTTCTAACACGACTGGAATCTCCCAGCTTCCTAAAGGAAACATTGCTGCTTCCTCCAGCGCAAAGAGTGTGCGAATATCATCCATCCCTAATCCCTCTGAATTTGCAGGGAAGTACTTTTTCAAGTCATTCATCACTTGAATAGATTCTATGAATGCTGGATCCGTAAAATCCTTTTCACCTGCAAGTACAGCCTTGTAGAAATCATTTCCTTCATAAATAGCTGGTCCGACAATACCGTGTAACAGTGATAATAGCCAGCTTTCCTTCGTTCCCATCGCAATCGGTGTAATACCTTTTTCTAGTAATGTATCATTCAATTTAATAAAGTCATCCCAGGTTTTCGGTATTTCAAGGCCATTATCTGCGAAAATCTTTTTGTTGTAGAAGAACTGTGTGGAACTTACATTAATCGGGACGCCATATTGGTTGCCTTCCGCATCTTTTGAAGCAATTAATGCTGCTTCTGGGTATGTGCCTAAGCCTTGTAAATCGTTAATCTTTTCTACGAAGCCCGCTTCAGCTAACTTTAGACCCGCTGCGTACGGACGTAAGTGAAAAATATCTGGCCCTTCTCCCGCCTGTAATGCTGTGTTAAGCACTGTGTTGTATTCTGTATTTTTTGTTGGATTAAAAGAAACTTTTATTTCAGGATGTTTCTCATTGAATAAGGCAATGACTTTTTCGTATTTGGCAACGTCCTCTGTCCGCCAACTACCAATCGTTAATGAAACCTCTTCATTTGTATTGTCATCCGTATTTGTAACAGGTACTGTCTCTTTTGCTGGTTCTTCAGTTGAAGAACAGCCTACTAAAGCCGCTACTATTAACAAAAACATCATAAACAACCATCTGTTTTTCATAACCATCATCCACCCTTCATGTAATTAGTTCTTCAAATATCATCGTATGAATTTTTTCTCTAATCTCCATAAAGCCTCTGTCTCTACCATAATGAACAGCGTTTGTTAATAAAATGACGAAAGCCTTTTTCACCGGATCCATCCAAATACTTGTGCCCGTAAATCCTGTATGTCCAAAAGAACCCCTAGTCCACCTCCTACCAAAACAAGATGATGAATCATTGCCATTCCAAACTTCAAAGCAAAGCCCTCTGTTATCCATTATTTTTGTATAGGCTAAAGTCATCCAATCCAATGGTATGACCGACTGCTGAGAAATGCCTAACCAATACTGTGCAAAAGCTGCTAAATCTTCTGCACATGAAAATAAACCTGCACTGCCAGATACTCCTTGAAGTAGCAGCGCCTTTTCATCATGTACAATGCCCTGTACAAATTTACTGTCAACCATTTCTGTTGAAGCTGCTTGCATTCGTTGCTCTTTTAACAGCTTATACTGTGTATGATGCATTCCCCACGGCTTAGCAATTTCTCTATCTACGAAATAATCAAGAGATTTCCCTGAAACCCTTTCGATTATTTTGCCTAATAAAATCATACCCAAATCACTATATAGGACTTGCTTGCCCGGTTGAGCGATTACTTCTGAAGATAATACTTCCTTCATCACATCCCGTTGATGATGTCTTCTTACTGGTGGAACTAAATCAGCTACCAGTCCCGAGCTATGCTGTAAAAGATGCTGGATATTTACTGTAGGAAATTTAAACTCTGGCAAAAAAGTCTGTACTGTATCTGTGAGCTTTATTTCACGCCTACTAAGCAATAACAAAGTCGCGGGCAATGTCGCCACGATTTTCGTCAATGATGCCAAATCAAATAATGTATTGGTGGTTACTTTTTGTGTACTTAAATCTGCAGCACTATAGGCTCCAAAGCTTTGCGTCATAATGCGTTTGTTTTGTTGTTGTATGATTAGGACACCACCAGGGATCTTTCCCTCCAAAACTAAACTATTCATGTATGCACGAACCATATTAGCACCCCATATACATAATTCTTAATTTTCTGTAAATTAATAATATAAAATAAAATGATAAAGAACAACACAATTTTTAAAATATTTTTTTATAAATTTATGCATATTGTCAATTTTATCTCCTACATGCAAATTAAAAGAGTCAGCCTTCTACATCGATTTATGTCGAGTTAAAAGGTGACTCTTATTTGTTTAACAATCATTTCTTTCTAATTTTTTTACTATTTTTCAAGATATGACTTTGCCAGCTTAGTTAATTCTGGCGCGCCAATATTACCTCTAATTTCAAAGGTTATGATATGTTCACTATTTGTTTCAACTAACATCGTAATCCTTTTCCCATCTTCACCTAAATCATCTAATATCGCTATTACTTCTTGATTTGATAAGGATAATACTTCAGCACTTTGTGGGAGCATGAATTGAACTTTCATCTCCTGTTCATTTAACATCTGCTTGCTTCTCTCATCTAACTCTTGTCTTGCATAAGCCCATTTGTCGCCATCATGAAAAATATCCCAATATGCCCCAAAAGCTCCTGTACTGCTAAGAACACCAGTAGTTTGCTCAAGAGGCATCGCAAAATTTACAGGTCTTAGAATTTTAAAGGGCGCTATTTTTTCTGATTCCTTTAGAGTTGCCTGTTCATAAGTTTGAAGATAATCGGAGTAAAACTCATATTTCAGCCAAGGAATAGCATTTTCTTCATTTACCGGCTGAATTGGTGCATCCTCTTTTACCAATTCAATATTATTCCACTTCATGAAGAAGTTTGCACCAACAGGTGTTGCTATTAACAATAATAGACAAGCAAGCAATCCTACTTTAGGAATCGTAAATTTTTTTGACCTTTTATTGTTGTGCTTATAAACTGCCCAAATGTCATTAAATTCAACTGTGGTTTTTTTCTCTTGCACTTGTGACTTTAATAACTGTTGAACAACCTTCCCATCATGCTTCATAAATATGGCCTCCCATCATCAATAAATCTTCTTTACATGCATGGTTCAACTTTTTAATAGCATAATGCAATCGTGATTTACAGGTTCCTAGTGGAATTGACAAAATTTCTGACATTTCCTTCAAGCTAAAGTCATTGAAGTAAAATAAAATTACAACTTCTTTATATTTTCTAGGTAATTTGTTAATAGCATCCCATAGCAATTTCTCGGTTTCTTTTTTTATTAATACTTGTTCAAACGATCGACTGTCATTTTTCTCGTTCTCTGGTAACAGATCACTAAAAATAAGCCATTTTTGCTTTCTCTTTAGTTCCCTAAATGTATTAACAACAATTTTATAAACCCAAGGCTTTATCGGCTTGCTTTCATCAAAGGTTTGATAATGCCTATATATCCTAATAAATGACTCTTGCGTAATATCATCCGCTAGGGCTTGTGAACGTGTAAGCATATAGGCGGTTTTAAAAATATAATCTGAAAACTGATGAAACAGTTCCTCTGCTCTCTCGCGAGAAATATTCTCCATTATGAATCCCCCCTTTTTGTATTCATAGACACTATGCATCGAAAGTAGAAAAGGTTCAATTTCCATTTTATTGTAATTATGTACAAATAAAAAGAGCTACTCTCCAGAAAAAATGGAGAAGTAACTCTTCAGTCTTAAAGATCAGCTACCTGTGCGCTAACTGCTTTACTGTTATAAACTTCTGTATCTAACTCTTTTGTCACACGTGCTGTTGCAACACCTGCTGTCATCGAACCACTTACATTAAGTGCTGTACGACCCATGTCAATTAATGGCTCAACCGAGATTAAAATACCTGCAAGTGCTATTGGTAAATCAAGTGCTGATAATACTAGGATGGCTGCGAATGTTGCCCCACCACCGACACCAGCAACACCAAACGAACTGACTGCTACTACTGCAATAACAGTAATGATAAACACAGGATCTAGCGGATTAATGCCCACTGTTGGCGCAATCATGATCGCAAGCATAGCTGGATAAACACCCGCACAGCCGTTTTGACCAATCGATAAGCCAAATGAACCTGAGAAGTTGGCAATCCCTTCTGGTACACCAAGTCGACCTGTTTGCGTTTTAATATTCATCGGTAACGCACCCGCACTGGAACGAGAAGTAAAGGCGAATAATAATGTTTCTGCTGATTTTTTTAAATACGTAAATGGATTTAAGCCACTTAACGAAATGATTAGTAAATGGACAAGTAACATAATGATTAAAGCTACATAAGAAGCAATTACAAATTTACCAAGATTATAGATTGCACCGAAATCCGATGTTGCAACTGTACGGGCCATGATCGCTAAAATACCATATGGTGTTAAGCGTAAGACAATTGTTACGACACCCATTATTAGTGCATAGATTGCATCTAGTCCTTTTTTAATGGTAGCGCCTGTTGCTTCATCTTTACGTGCTACACGTAAATAGGCGAAACCTAAGAATGCTGCGAATATAACAACAGCAATTGTTGATGTTGAACGAGCACCAGTTAAATCAAGGAATGGGTTCGCTGGGAACAATTCGATAATTTGGGTAGGTAAATTTGGTGCCGTCATACCACTTGTTTTTTCTTCGAGATATGCACCACGTTCTGTTTCAGCATCACCGTGCATTATTTGTGTTGCATCAAGATCAAAAATTGTTGCTGAAAGAATACCAACCCCAGCTGAGACAGCTGTTGTACCAATTAAAATGGCTAAAATAAGTGCTGCCATTTTCCCAAAATTTTTGCCGATAGTCATTTTTGTAAAGGCAATTAATATTGAAATGAATATTAACGGCATTGCGACCATTTGAAGCAATTTAACGTAACCGCTACCAATAATGTTGTACCAAGGTGTTGTTTCGGCTAAAACTTCCGAATCAATACCGTAAAATAATTGTAAGCCAAGACCGAGTGCGATACCCAAGCCTAGACCAGCAAAAACACGATTTGAAAATTTTACGTGTTTTTTATTCATGACATATAAAATTCCAACGAACACAAGCAATATGGCTACGTTGAGAATGACTTGTAAAGTTGACAATTGAAAGCCCCCTAAGATGTTTTATTATAATGTATTCGAATTATATACCGACAATACCTATTAATCAAGTATGTTTTATTCAGTTTGATAAATTCCCTAAATGTAAGCGGTTCATTCCCTCTGATTATGCCCCTATAACGGAAGATAATGAATGTAGTTTAACAATAAACCTTTTTTCAGGGAAGTTGGGAGAATAATTTATTATGGAGAAATTACAAGATAAAATAGCGATTATTACAGGTAGTGGTGCTGGTATCGGCAAAGAAATCGCACGTAAAATGCACAAGAAGGTGCGAAAGTTGTCATTGCAGACTTTAATGACAACGCTCTAAGCACGACTGTTGCCGAATTTAACGAATCTAGTTATGGAGCTTTTGGTGTGACAGGAAATGTAGCAATTGAAAAAGATGTTCAAAAAATGATTGCTGAGACAGTTGCTCATTTTGACCGTATAGATATTTTAGTCAACAATGCAGGAGTTGGTGACAACATGCAGGTAGCTACAAATGTGGAAGATACGGTATGGCAACGCGTCATGGACATTAACGTAACAGGGATGATGCGGGCTATTCGCCAAGCCTTGCCAGTGTTTATCGAAAATGGTGGCGGAACAATTGTCAATATGGCATCAATTGCTGATTTAACAGGTGGACGTGGTGGTCTAGCTTATACTACTGCTAAACACGCTGTTGTTGGCATGACAAAAAATATCGCCTCTCATTACGGCACACAAAATAGTCGTTGTAATGCCATTGCACCAGGTTATGTAGAAACAGTTTTGCAGCAGCGATGACCAACGTAGATCCATTCGGAATGGAGCAGTCTGTTCGTGGCGTAAGCTTAATGCCTAAAGCAGGACAGGTTTCAGATATCGCCAATATTGCACTATTCCTTGCTTCTGAAGATTCTGGCCTAATAGATGGTGTAGCAATAGCTGCTGATGCGGGCTGGAGTGCTTACTAGCTCAAGAAGATTTTCATAGAATTCACAAACTTTTTTATACTCAGTCTACGAAAAGAAACCTGCCTCGTTTAATGGACAAGGTAGGTTTCATTTTCATTGATAAGATAACAGCTTCCTGCTATTTTCTTACATTGTTTTTTTATGCGTGTGACCGCATCTGATAATTGTTCAACGGAGTCAAATTGCTGATGTTCATTTGTAATGACCGCAATAGAAAGTGAAGTACAAGTGAAGGGCTCTAACTTACCTAATCTATTTGGAACTTGTAAATGTACGATATCTTCAAGTTCGTAAAACCCTAAGATTTGCGAATCAAAGTCGTCAATTACCCTTTGACAAATAGTCTTGACCTCATAATGCGGAAGAATGGCAACAAAATCATCACCGCCAATATGCCCGAGAAAATCGTTTACGCCAGCTATATTCCTTTTCAGTGTATCCGTCAAATATCGTAGAATTTTATCACCCTTATTAAAACCATAGGTGTCATTATAGGATTTAAAATGATCTAAATCAAAATAAATGAGGCTGTATTGCTGAAAACTTAAGGTCTCTTCTAACTTGTCATCTATTAATTTATTGCCTGGTAAACTACTAAGGGGGTTTAAAAAACTTGCAATGGCTACCTGTGTTTCTACCAGCTTCAATAATAGTTCTCGAATGCTGACAACACCAAAGAAACAGTTATCTTTCGTCACAATCACATCATCATATAAATCTTCTGCTCGTCGTTGCATCGCTTCTGTACTTACCTCTGTAATAGGTGTGAAACAGTCCACAATTAGTGGATTGTCTTTAGTAATAAGCTGATTTTGTCGACCCATAAATAAATTATAGCCATAACGTGTACCAATCTTTTGATAGAAATGTGTGCGTGTAATATGTCCAATTGGTCTACCTTCTTGTACAACCACAACACTACGCAATGACGGATTACTTGTAAAAAGTAAATCTACCTCTTTATTTTTCACATATTCATCAATACAAGGAACTTTCTCTATGACTTCCCCTATTTTCATAGTCACCCACCCTTATTTCCCCCAAATGTATGTCCTTTGCGGGCTTCCCTAACGCATATCCTTGTGCGTAATGGATGCCGATTTGATGTAAATAATCGAGTTCCTCTTGACGTTCAATGCCCTCTGCTATGATTTTTGTTTCAGCTTGTACAGCATACTTCATTAACAATGTGACGAGCTGTTGCTGTTCACTGTTTTTATCGATACATTGAATTAACGAGCGATCCAGCTTGATGAATTCTGGCTTTAAATAAATAAGCGTTTTTAAGCTATTATAGCCAGAACCTACATCATCCACAGCAATACGATAGCCCTGTGAACGATAATTTGATAATACACGTTCAAACTCCACAAAATCTATGACTGCGCTACGCTCTGTCAACTCAAAAACAACCTGCTGCGGTTTGATGCCTAGTTCCTTTAACAATTGTAATGTTTCACCGCTATGATACTTTTTATCTAGTAATACATTGGGATGAATATTAAGAAAAAGCATAAAATCTTTGTTCAACAAATCTCCATGTAATCGTTCTTTGAAACGCTGCAATGATAGGTTACGACAAAAGCATTCAAATAAAAAAACACAGTCTGTTTGCCCAACAAATTCATAAAAAGAATCGACACTGCTAAATAACTCTGAGGTCTCTGGTCGGTTTAACGCCTCAAATCCCATTGTTTGCTTCGTTTGTAAATCAACAATAGGTTGAAAATACGTATGTAAATCCTTGTCCTGAATGATTTTTTTCAATGCTTTTAATCGTTTCATAAATAAAGTATTGTTTTGATGCTGATCATAGATATATTTTATATAGGAAAATAAATTGCTTGATCTTACACTTTGTCTCACAACAGACTCCATACTGGCACCTCTTAAATTGGTTATTAATAGCTATTGTACGCTTTCATTGTAAATGTACTGTGAATAACATGTAAAAAGAAGAAGTGCTAGTACTCCTAACGAAGTAAGAAATGGCTGTCGCTAGAATTCTTCACGGCTTACTTTTGCCGTAGAAGTCAGCAGATTTTTTAACATTTATTATTTTATCGGCGATTTCAAGGATTCTATCAGCGATACTAATAGTATTTTCTCGCCAAGTACTTTTATAATAAGTACTATAAGCACAATTATCAGAAAGGTTGCTAGATTCTCTAATGAACGTAAAAAACTTTTTGCAACTCCCTATTACCAAAGATTTTTCAGTTGTTGCAGGTAGCAATGGTTTACATAAACCTGTCCAAAATGTTGAAATTCTAGATTTTGAGTTTTCGCCTGATATTCAAACTGTGAGGGAAACTATTTTCACACCAAATAGCGTTATCCTAAGCAGCCTCTTATTCGCTAAACAACAACCAGCCTATTTAATGAATGCTGTAAAAAATCTAATCCAACTAGAAGCTAGTGCTTTAGCTTATAAACCTGTCATTTATAAGGATTTGCCAGAAGAAATTCTTGCTTTGGCAGATGAACATGATTTCCCAATATTACGCTTCGGTGGAGATGAATTTTTTGAAAAAATCATTTTAGAAACAATGGCTTATGCGAAAACACAAGACTATACATTCTTTTTAGAAACAATCATGAGACGTCTGATTGAAGAAGAAGTATCGGACGAGCAAATAAAAACCTTTCTACAACAAATGAATAAAGCTTTTGAAAAGTATGTGTTCGTAGCAAATATCCAAATGAAGCAAATTGTAAATACACAATGGATGCAAACCTTTTTTAACTTAGAGCCTCTCTTAAAATCGGGCATTATCTGTACTTATAAAAAAAGCATTTTTATCCTAATGACCAGCCAATCTCAGCAGCTTCAATTTGAAAAACTACTGAACGAATGGCTAACAATGTATGCTATTTCAACAGACAATCTCTTCATTGGTTATAGTGATGTTCACTTAACACAAGCGGAGCTTCACCTTGCTGTTCGGGAAGCCTACTTTTCTCGTATTATGGCAGAAATTGAAATGACCTCTACTTGTCATTACAAAAATCTCGCATCTGATTGTCTGCTCATTGAATTGCATCGTAAGGATGTACAATTTGCTATGAATTATGTAAATAATTACTTAGGTCCCTTACTCGAGAACAAGGTTGACCCTGATTTAATGAACACAGCAGTTACCTTTGTGATAAAAAAAGGCAACATAAAGGAGGTAGCCGTAGCACACTTCTGTCATCCTAATACCATACGCTATCGCATGACAAAAATACGACAATTAATAGCTCCTTTAGAAAATGATTATGTATTTTATGAACGCTTATCGACAGCCGTTAAATTGTACTTACTACATAGCAAAGTTGAAGAATAAACTTAAGCTTTGGAATAAGTACAAAAAAACGCCTGAATATTTAGAATTACAGTCAAATTAATTTCTTCCTTCACATGCTATCCTTATTTAAGTCAGGAGGAAGAAAGATGAAACAATACATAGCTGATGGTATGCTACTTGTTACTGCAATTGTTTGGGGTAGTGGATTTGTGGTAACTGCCATTGCCTTAGAATATTTAACAGCCTATCAAGTGATGGCAGGAAGGTTCTTATTAGCTTCAATTATTCTCACAGTTTTATTTGGATTCAGGTTAAAAAAGGCTAGAAAATCAGTTATATGGAAAGGTATGCTATTAGGCACCATATTATATATTGCTTTTGCCCTTCAAACTGTTGGTTTACAATATACAACACCATCTAAAAATGCATTTTTAACCGCTGTTAATGTCATCGTTGTACCAATCATTGCCTTTGCCGTTTATAAACGTCGTATTGATGGCTATGAAATAATAGGTTCGATTATGGCTATTGTAGGAATCGGTTGTTTATCTTTGCAAGGGTCTATGACGATGAATATCGGCGACATCTTATCATTAGCATGTGCAGTTGCCTTCGCTTTTGATATTTTCTGTACGAATCTTTTCGTTCAAAAAGAAGATGCGATCGCACTCACCATTATTCAATTCGTAACAGCTTCGTTCATAGGAATCATGGTGGTACTCAGTAAAGGCGAAATCCCAGCTACACTTGAAAAAGAAGCCATTTATTCAATTGTCTATTTAGCCATTTTCTCAACTACCATAGCTTACCTGTTTCAAAATGTGGCAAATCAATATACCTCAGCTACAAAAGCAGCCATTATTCTTTCGACCGAATCCTTTTTCGGTATGGTATTATCGGTATTATTTTTACATGAAGTGTTAACAGGCCGTATGATTATGGGTGCAGTGCTAATTTTACTGGCTATTCTAATCGCAGAGATCAAACCGGCCTATCCCAAAAAACGGATGATAAATAGCTCTCGGAAATCCATATAGATATTTTTCGCAAAGTCAAAATATATAAATAGTTCCAGTTGGTGGAGCTATTTTCTTTGTCTCTAATGATGATTACCGCTAGTAACAATACTCGTGGTAATCCCAACTACTAATACTGTAATTATAGAAAGCAATAATGTACTAGAGGACAAAAGGAACCCTCCAAATACAATAACGATTGAATCAATAAAAAAGATGAGTACCCCAACATTGATGCCTGTTTTATCGCATAGAAACTGAGCTATAAGATCCGTGCCACCAGTGCTTGTCTGAAATCGAAGCATCAAGCCAATACCAAAGCCAACAAGTATACCTCCCAAAATCGCACTATAGACAGCATCGATTTCAACCATGCCGCGAACTGGCTTTAACAAATCAATGATAAAAGAAGAACCGATTAATCCATGCACACTATTATAGAAGTAAGCCCTATATTTAAACCAAGCAATAATAAAAATTGGAATACTTAAAATGATAATCATCAAACCAATTTTTAGTTTATATAAATAGTGCAAAATTAAAGCTAAACCCACAACTCCTCCATCTAAGATTTCATAGGGCGTTAAGAATAAATTGATACCTAACGATAAAGAAATACTACCGATAATAATGACTAAGCCTTTCTTTAGAAAAAGCATACCAACCTCCCTCCGAGCACTGAGCATGTACTATATTATGAAAGAATGGAATTGAACAGACTTTACTCCAAACAAAAATTACTTTGCATCCAACGAAACTTTCTTCTTTCACTGCACGTATAACACTGTAAAATATCAATATTACGAAAAGGGGAATTTTAATGGAGCATGCCCTACTTGAACAGGTAAAGCACACGCGGATATTTTTACGAAAAGAACAACTAGCAACAATATTTGAAGAATTCGATGTCCAACGAATGGCGTTAAATGAGGCTCAGCGTTTGGAGAAATATCGTAAAATGTTAGACAGTCCATTCCGTTTTTTCCGAGGAAGTGCCTATTTATTTTATTTTGATGTCACGAAAGTACCGTCAATTTTCCACACTGCTGATAGAAGACCTACTTGGATTCAAGGCGATATGCATATGGACAACTTTGGGGCTTTCCAAAATGAAACAGGTGCTATCGTTTTTGATGTCAATGATTTTGATGAGGGCTATGTTGGCTCTTATTTATACGATGTTATCCGTATGAGCGTTAGTATTGCACTATACCTCGAGGAACAAGGTTTACATATTGCGGCTCAGAAAATGGCCATTCATCATTTTTTACAAGGCTATATGGATCAATTAAAACGATTCCAACGTAAACAAGATGATCCACTAACGCTAACATTTACAAAGGACAACACAAAGGGACCAATCAAAAAAGTCTTGAAGAAGCTTGAGAACCGTCAACGCTGTCATTTTTTACAAGATATAACACATGTTAATGATGACGGGCAGCGTGTTTTCTTATGGAATGAAGAGGTGCAACCTGTATCTGAAGATGAATATGCTGCGATTTCTAACGTGTTGTCCAATTATGCGATTAAAGATATTGCCATTAAACATGGCTCAGGCACTGCATCCATTGGTTTAAAACGCTATTATATTTTAGTAGATGGCGAAACAGATGCTCTAGGAGTGGAAGATTTAGTACTCGAAATGAAGGAAGTGCGTACTGCTATTCCAGCTTACTTCCTTCCATATAATGAGGCTTTCTGGGCAAACTATGAGCATCAAGGTGCACGTGTTGTTGGTACCCAAAAGGCGATGCATCATTTAGAAGATCCCCATCTAGCTCATGTGACGATGGAAGGCCAAGAATACTATATTCGTGAGCGCTCGCCTTATAAGAAAAAGGTCAAACCTAAAAACTACAAAAACTTGGACGATTATTTTGTGACAACAGCCACTATGGGGCAAATAGCTGCAAAAATTCATGCACGTGCCGATATCGATTATTCCGATGTTTTTACCTACCATAGTGAGAATGAAATTTTAAATGCTATCGGTAAGGAGCGCAATGTCTTTATTGAAAGTACTATTTTACAAGCAATGCGCTACAAAGAAATTGTTTATGCAGACTATGAGTTGTTTAAAACATGGGTAGAACAGAAGTTTAAACATCTAGCAATAGTTTCTGAGTGAACGAAAATAAATAGCTCATTCCAATAAAAATTAATCATACGCGGACGAAACAGCTAGCCTCCCCTTCACTACGCTTCCTGTGGGGTCTAGTTGTCCCGTTCTTCCGAAGGATTCTCGTAGCTTTCCGAATCAAGGAGTGTTGCGGTATAATACAACACTTGAGAAGATTGTATAAAAGATGCAGAACATCTTCCCTTTATACGCTTAGTCAATTTTTTACAAGCCGAGAAGGAACAGTATTGTATGCGTTGGAAATTTTCAAGTCTCAGGTAATACGCATTTTGAACAAAAAACCACAGAAAAAAGCAAAAAGTTTTAAAATGCTAGGCATTTCTAAAACCTTTTGTCTTCAGTCTAAGCTAGTTCAACTAGCATGATATTATTTAGATTAGATAAACTAGCAAAGAAAATTCGTTATCACGTAACATATAACATAAAAGTATAAGCTTTTAGTTTATTTATTGGCTTTAAATCATGTCGTTAATAACAGGGGCAACGCTTCGATAAACTGCACTATCTTCAAGGAAAAAGATCTACATGATCACTTGAAAATTTTCAACTCTAACCACACGACTTAATGATGGTTATCATAAATTATTACTTATAGCCCGACCAAATAGATAAACTTATTTAATTTTTGCTCTAATTCTGTTGAGCAGAAAACCGCCTTTAAATGATTTTGGCTCGTATGAAATAATAAATGCATTCGGTTCAAGTTGTTCTACTAATTGAAACAGCTCTGCCTCACGATTTCGCTTCGTCAAAATTTCGTATTTATAACGATTACTGTCTCTGCCCTCTCCAACATAAATCGTTACTGCAAAACCTTCATTTCGTAACAAACTAACTAGTTCTTCGTTTTTATTTTGTGTATTGATTGTCGTAAACACATAGCCAATTGCAAGTTTGCGTTCAATTTTTGCTCCAACAAAAATGCCCAAACCAAAACCAACTGCATAAACAATCATTGCTAAAATACTTTGATCTCCATTAAATACAAGCGAAAGACCAAACACATAGATTAACATTTCTAGCATTCCAAACATCGCTGCAAGTAAAGTCACATTTTTAACTAAGAATATTGTTCGTAATGTTAAAAAAGGCACATAGATTAATTGTAGTAATAAAATCAGCAATATATTCTGCATTTTTAAAACCTTTCGATTTTTTTGAAATTACATATTTTATATACATAAAAATCTAAATGAAAAGATCACATTCAATAGCGAATGCGCCTTAAAACATATATTTACTTTTGAAAACATTATCAGGTCTACTCATATTTCTATATTGGCTTAGGGTTTAATAGATTATATGCGTATTCTTTGCTTAATAAACCTTTTCTGATAACTATTTCTTTAATTGTAGAATTAGTTTTATATGCCTCCGCCAACAGCAGTAGTACCAATTACTATACTTAAGCAATCTTGTTGTAAGTTTAACAATGCCCTCCTTTGCTTTTAATAAACGTCAGGTATACTTGAATTTTTGCCCAAAAGTCATTGAAAGAGCATCCTGTAAACATGTACGTGATATTTTAATTATTGTTTAAAAATCATTCACTTTCCATTCCAGTGTTTCTTCTAACTGATCTAATTTAGCAATCAAGTCGTTAATATAAAGATGGTAAGCCATTTTCATAGCACTTGATAACACATCATTTGTGCATGGGCCCCAGAAACTAAAACACTTTCAATAAGTGATGCCAGTAATGTTACAGAATAATAAACATTGCAGATTATAAAAATGCCACCTCCTTATATCAAAAAGATAAAAGGAAGTGGCATTTTTTACTACTATAACTAGCCCTGCATCGGGTCATTTTTATGTTTTGGACCAATCATATTAAATAAAATGTTCAGGACAATCGCTGTGACAGAACCGCAGACGATACCATTTGAAGTTAAAATGGCCACGCCTGGTGGCAGTGAATCAAAGATACCTGGAACGACAGATACACCAACACCAAGACCAACTGCTATCGCTGCAATCATCGCGTTTTCCGCTGACTCATTCATAACAGGTACTAACATACCCATACCTTGTGTAATCACCATACCGAACATCGCAAGCATTGCCGCACCAAGTACTGGTGTTGGAATGATTGTTGTTAACGCTGCGATTTTTGGTAAGAAGCCAAGTAATACAAGTAACGCACCTGTGATATAGATGACTTTGCGATCTTTAACGCCAGACATACGCGTAAGCCCTACGTTTTGTGAGAACGTTGTATACGGGAAGGCATTGAAAATACCACCAATTACAGAAGCAAGACCTTCTGAACGATAACCGCGTGCTAAATCTTTAGAATCTAGTTTTTTATTGCAAATATCGCTAAGTGCAAAATAAACACCTGAAGATTCTACTAACGAAACCATTGCTACAAGTGTCATTGTAAGGATTGCAGTCGCATCGAATGTTGGCATACCAAAATAGAATGGTTGTACCATATGGAGGACACCAGCATCTGAAACTGGCGTAAAATCGACTTTACCCATGATCATACCCAAGACTGTACCTGCCACTAATCCGATTAAAATCGAAATCGCACGAACGAAGCCTGTAGAGAAACGATAAACAACTAAAATAATAGCTAATGTAATAAACGCTAAAGCAACATTCGAACCAGATGCAAAATCTGGTGCGCCTTGTCCACCCGCCATATTGTTCAATGCAACTGGCAATAATGAGATACCAATAATCGATACAACAGAACCTGTTACCACTGGTGGGAAGAATTTTACTAGCTTACCAAAGAAGCCTGCAATCACCACCACGATTAAACCAGATGCTATAATCGAACCATAAATATCTGTAATCCCTTGCTCAGGATTTGTACCGATTGCAATAATTGGACTAACCGCTGTGAACGTACAACCCAGTACTACTGGTAAACCAATACCGATAAACTTACCAGAATATACTTGTAAAAGTGTTGCGATACCACACATCATAATGTCAATCGCCACTAAATACGTCATTTGCTTAGCATCAAAGCCAAGTGCCCCACCAATAATAAGTGGTACTAAAATGGCACCAGCATACATCGCAAGTAAGTGTTGAATAGCAAGTGTCGTTGCTTTAAAGTTATTCATTACGCGCGAGCCTCCGCAAATGTTACTTTGCCATCTTCTAAAGAATTGACAATTGCTAAAGATTCCACGCGAATACCTTGTTCACGTAATAATTTCCCACCATCTTGGAAGCCCTTTTCAATAACAATACCTACTCCGACAACGTTTGCACCTGCCTGAGCTGCGATATCTAGTAATCCTTTTACCGCTTCCCCGTTTGCTAGGAAGTCGTCAACGATTAAGACATTATCGTCTGCGTTTAAGAAACTACGTGATACGGAAATATCGTTTGTTTCATTTTTTGTGAAAGAGTGTACTTTGGAAGAAAAAAGATTATCTGATAATGTTAAAGATTTACGTTTACGAGCAAATACAACTGGCGCTCCAATTTCAAGTCCCAGCATTACAGATGGTGCAATACCCGAGGATTCGATCGTTAGCACTTTCGTAATAATTTGCTCCGAGAAGCGATTCGCAAACTCATGTCCAATTTCCTTCATAAGTTGTGGGTCGATTTGATGATTTAAAAACGAATCTACTTTTAATACAGATGAAGATAAAACTTTACCTTCTTGCATGATTTTGTCATGTAATAACTTCATTTCCTTAAATCCTTCTTTCTTATAATAAATAATAGAAAAAACGCTGAATACTTTGGTTCCATTCATCTATGAGTGGAGCAAAGCGTTCAGCGCGAAAACGTCGAAACAATTAGAAAAACGGCTCACATCTTATATGAGGTTTCCTAAAATATTGCTACCCATAGTCGATTCATTTACGGTAAATCGGTAGAAACTCGCGAGCCCTATTCTCGCTATTATATGAGTGAAATAGTATTAAGCTGTAAGAATGTCCTTATTATAAACATTCATTTTTCTGAATTCAATATGAATATTAATAATAGGATTATTTTAAATTTTCGGAATTAACTGGTATTCCAGCTATTTTTGATAGTGAACGTTCGTGTTTCACATCAATGTTCTGATTATATCAGACTATTTTCGACCATGCTAGTCATTATTTCGATAAATGGAAAGGTACTGTCATAATGACAACATTTCTGTGAAATAACAGCGAGGTGCGAATTAATAGACTCGATTGATTGTGTAACATATGATGCCAGCCCTTTTTCGGTAAAAATTGCGGAATGACGACCGTTACTTGGTAGCCAGTTTTTGCATACTGATGTTCAACTTTGTCGATAAATTTTTTCAACGGTTGCGTAATACTACGATACTGTGAATAGTACGTTACAAGCCGCACATCTGGTTGCCAAGCTTTCCATTTTTCTTCAAATGCTTTTGCGTCTGCTTGATCGAATGCCACATAGAAAGCAATAATCTTTTCAACCTTCAGAGACTGCGCATAATGTAATGAATTTTCCACCACTTTCGTAATACCAGCAACCGGTACAATGAAGACATTGCCCTCTACATTCGGTAATTCTACATGATCTAATCTAAGCTGTTCCCCCACTGCATCATAATGTAGCTTAATGCGATGAAACAGCCAAATAATGATCGGTAAGAATATAAATACAGGCCATACTTGGGCTAATTTTGTTACGAAAAACATCATCGCTACAATAAAAGAAATCGCTGCCCCAATCGTATTCACCGTAAATTTCGCAAGCCAGCCACTTGGCTTTTCGCGCCACCATTTTCGCATCATCCCTGTCTGCGCTAAGGTAAACGGGATAAAAACGCCCACTGCATAGAGTGGAATTAAATGCTCTGTTGTCCCATCAAACAAAATAATTAGTACAATGGCTGCTACACCTAACATCAAAATCCCATTTGAATAACCGAGTCGATCCCCACGAATTTGGAATATTCTTGGGATAAAACCGTCCTTCGATAAATTTACTGCAAGTAACGGAAAAGCTGAATAACCTGTATTGGCTGCAAGCACTAATATCATCGCTGTCGTTCCTTGTACAATATAATAAAATAGATTGCGCCCAACACTCGCCTCGGCAATTTGTGACACGACTGTTTCCTCTGCATTTGGTGCCACTCCATAGAAATAAGCTAGACTTACGATGCCAATAAATAGCACCGCTAAAATGCCACCCATTGCCAGTAAAGTTTTTGCTGCATTTGTCGGAGCAGGATTTTTAAAGTTCGGTATGGCATTAGAAATTGCTTCTACACCTGTCAAAGCAGAACTTCCTGAGGCAAATGCCTTTAATAGTAAAAACAAGCTAATTCCCGCAACTGGGGTACCGATTTTGGGATGAAAGTCAGCAGGTACTTGCCCTGTTGCCACATTATAAATCCCTACTCCAATTAACAGAAGCATTACTGCAACAAATAGATAGACAGGGTAAGCTAAGATTGATGCAGACTCTGTAACACCACGTAAATTTAAAAGCGTTAAACAAATAACAAAGAACACAGCAATTACTACGTTATATGCATGCAGGCTCGGAAATGCCGAAGTAATGGCATCTGTTCCCGCAGATACGCTAACTGCAACTGTTAATATATAATCGACGAGTAGTGAACCACCCGCCACTAGACCTGCATTGACACCTAAATTTTCACGAGAAACTACATAGGCCCCACCACCGTGTGGATAAGCAAAAATAATCTGACGATACGATAAGATGAGTGCTAGGAGCAACACTACCACTCCGGCTGCTATCGGTAAAGAATACCAAAAGGCAACCGTACTCACCGTCATGAGCACTATCAAAATTTGTTCTGGCCCATATGCTACTGATGACAATGCATCAGATGATAAAATGGCAAGGGCCTTTGTTTTACTAAGCTTTTGTTCCCCGAGTGCATCGGATTTTAGAGGCTTTCCGATAACATAACGTTTGAATGAGGATCCCATACTAAACACCTTCTAGTTTCATAGAGTGTGTTTCTCGTTTCTAAATCAATATTCGCCTAGACGGGTACTTGTCGCTTCACTACCAGTACATGATAGCTGAAAGAAGATAAAAAACGTCTACAAGTCATCACTAAATACGACTTGTAGACGTTTTTTCGTCTGCAAGCTTCAATTTTTCTGCTCTTAACGCTTACGAGGTTAGCTGTCGGATTCGGGCCATGAGTAGCCCTACTCTTCAGTAATAAAGAGATTCACCCCAAGGATTGCCTAGACAATCCATCAAGAATGGGTCCCCCGCGTCTATTTGCTTCAGCGATTTAGAAATTTGAAACTTTTATAATGATGTCATATTACGCTTGTAAATAAAAAAAGTAAAGGAGAAAAGTATAGGTAGTGAAAATTTTCTTGAGAACATGTTGTAATGGTACGATTCTTACTAGTTTTTATTTCGTCTTCCCTTCAAAGAAAAAAGCTATCTTAAAAGTAAGTTCCTACTTTTAAGATAGCTTTCCACATTAGTCTTCAATATCTTGTTCAAACTTTACAATTTCACCTGTAGAAGCATTGATGTCAATTTCGTATTCGAACTGTCCGTCGATGATTTCAATTTCATAAACGCCATCATCTAGCTTAACTTTTGTTACGGTGCCCTTTGCCTTTGTTAAGGCTTTTTCCATAGCTTGGGCTTTTGTGATTTTGGTAGTAGTAGTAGATGTGTTATTTTCTATCAAATCATCTTCGTCATCGTCTCGAAGTTCTTTCTTTTGATTTAAAAGTTTACCTGTATAGGCATCGAATTTCAAATCATATTCTTCTGTCTCAGTGTACACCTCAACCTCATATATAGAACGGTAACGATTCTGATCAAACTCAATATCTGTCACCGAACCATCCACTACAGCCAATGCTTTTTTTTCGATTTCCTGCATCGTTAAAACCTTTTTCTCTTGTGCATTACCTGTTAACAAAGTATTCGCGCCAATAACAGTACCTAAGCCGAGTGTTGCTACTAAAGCTGGAATTACAATCATTTTCTTCACGTCCATCTCTCCTTTGTTTTATCTATCCTTAGCTTAACAAGCCAAGATGATAGGATAATAAGAGCAACATTAGAATTTCATGAGAAAAAATTTTACCACCTTTTCAATCCTTAATTATCTTTGTCCCATGTAACGGACATGACTTTACCGGAAATGGCATGTATTTGAAAAACAGCCTCGTCCTTATCTGTTTCGATTTCTACTAAGTAATAGCCACCATCCTCTGTTTCCTCAAAATCAACTGAATCCACTTCACCATTTAGTTGTTGTAAAGCAATTTGAATCGCCTGCTGCTTTGCAATTACACTGGTTCCTTCTTCAGGCTCTGTCACTGGCTGTACATCTGTCTCTGATAACACCTCTCCAGTATAAGCATCAAGGGCCAGTTCCTTCTTCATCTCCTCTTTTTCAACCTGCACCATATAGGTAGAATCCGTTAACCTCACACTTTCTATCACACCAGGGGTATAAGCTAACGCTCTCTGCCGAATTTGCTCTTCTGTTAGCAGTTTACTGGTAGATTTCTTCATGATTAAATTACTTACCTGTTGCGTTTGTTGATTCAGCTCAACAGCATAGGTGGCTTCACCACGCGAAAATACTATTTCGTAATTCTCGCCTCTTTTTTTTATGTGCTCAACATGTCCATTATAGAGTTCTTCGATACGCAGTACTGCTCCTGTTTCACTTAGCGCTTCTTCATGAAAGAAACGATTTTGTAAAAACCATAGTGCGAAGCTGCTCAAAATGATTATCGCAAAAATAGGACTAATCCATTTTTTCATCGTGGTGCCTCCTTCGGTACACGTAGTGTAAAGCAAGAACCTTCTCCAACTACACTTTCGACCTCAATTGTCATGTTTAGCTGTTGTGCAAGCTCCTGCGCAATTGCTAGCCCTAAACCTGTTCCGCCTGTTTTTCGATTGCGATCCTCCCCTACTCGGTAAAATCGATCAAACAAATGTGGAATATGTTCATCAGGAATACCTGCACCAAAGTCTTGAATTGAAACAAGGACATGGCTAGCGGTTTCTGTTGCACGTAACTTCACTTCGCCTTCACTATATTTGCGTGCATTGTCGAGCAAAATGAATAGCAGTTGCTTAAACATTTTTTCATCACTATAAATATATTTTGGAATCTCTGCATCAACAATAAATGGGCGCTGATATGCTTGTTGCATTTGAGACGCGACCTTTTTAAGTAACGAATTAAGCTCTAATTGTCCCCACTGCACATCGAGATGCTCCTTATTTTTTGCTAAATCTAATAATTTCAGCACCATCTCATGCATACGTGCTGATTCATTTGCAATTACTTGTAAAGATTCTTGCGCCACTTCTTTGTTATCAACACCTCTGCGTAATAGTAATTTTGCATAGCTTTCAATCACCGTAATAGGTGTTTTCAGCTCATGTGAAGCATTTGAGACGAATTGCTGCTGTTTTTGATAGTGCTGTTCGAGCTTTTCCATCATGCCGTTAAACGTATGACTAATTTCAGTGAGCTCATCGCCATGCTTATCGTGGATTTCAATTTTTTCATATTTCCCGGTCGCAGCGCTTTTCTGCATTGTTTGACTTAAATGTTCCAGCGGATGTAAAATCAGACGGCCAAGTGCAAGACTTGCCAATAAAATGGGTATCGACGCTACCAGTGTTACGACGACTAATATAATTTTAAGTAGGCCCATCATTTTTTCCACGTCTTCCATTGATTGCATGAGCTCCACCTGTACCACCGTACCATCAGTCCAAATGACAGGCATATCAAACGTAATGTAAGGAACGTCTGGCATATTAAGTTTTGTTTGTACCTTCATCTTCAAATGCTCTCCGTCGTAAATATAGACCGCTCCATCAGTTGGCATATAGGCTCGCAAAACCTGTTGCAAATTTGTTTGTTGATCTAGTTGACTGAGCGTCATACTAAGCTCATCTGCACGTTGCTGAAGTTGTTTTTCTTCTGTATTATAAGCAAACTTTTCATAAAGAAAGTAAATGCCACTATTCGTCGCCACTAAAATAACCAACATCAATAACGTTGTTAGTAGATGAATTTTTGTTTTAAGTCTCATACTTGTGCTCCCTCAGCACATAGCCCACACCGCGAACTGTATGGATAATTGGTGTTTCAGCAGCGACTTCAAGTTTTTGACGCACATATCGAATATAGACATCTACAACATTCGTGTCGCCATAATAATCGTAGCCCCAAACTGCCTCTAAAATTTGTTCGCGTGTTAGTACTTGTTTTGGATGTTTCAGTAAATATAAAAGTAGGTCATACTCACGTGGTGTTAATTGTACATTTTTATCGTAATAGACAACCTCTCTTGTTTGTTCATCGATGGATAAATGCCCATATATATGTGATACTTCTTGGCTATTGAATTTTTGTGAAAATCTTAGTGCTGTACGAATGCGTGCAAGTAATTCCTCGATGTCAAATGGTTTGGTTATATAATCATTTGCGCCTAGATCGAGCCCCTTCACTTTATCCTCGACATCACTTTTGGCTGTAAGCAGTATGACTGGTGTTTGTAATTCTGTCGCACGAATTCGCTTTAACACATCGATTCCACTCATCTCAGGCAACATAACATCAAGAAGAATCAAGTCCCATTGTTGTTCACGATATTTCAGTAGGCCGTCCGCTCCCGTATGTGCCATCTCTGCCTGGTAGCCTTCAAATTGAAGCTCTAATTGTAATACTCGAGCAATACTTTCTTCATCTTCTATTATTAAAATTCGATTCGTCATGTGATGTCATTCCTCACCGTTTTCTTTTCATCGTAAACCACAGAGGGTGTCAAAGTCTAATTAGAAAATGATGAGAAAATTTACGTCAGATCATGTCGTCCTTTAAATGCCTTAAAGCAAAGCATAGAAACTCTCATCAACGACTTTACCATCTGCCTTTGAAGGGAGTTCTTCTAAATTAAATAAAATTTTTCTACAGTCTAAAGATTTTTTTGAAAAATGAGCAAAAAACTTCACATTTTTCACTTCTAGTAATAAAATAATAGTATCTTATTTTTCCTTAAGGAAACTTTATTTCTTTTGCGATACTTTTTGAAATGAGGGAACATTATGGTTTATAAACGCTGTATAAGGCCGACAGCTGAAGCGGTTTTAGCTGGCGACATTAAAGGCTGGAGACGAATCCTGCCTTTCCTTGGGCCAGCTTTCATCGCAGCTGTTGCCTATATAGATCCTGGCAACTTTGCAACAAATATTACGGCTGGCTCCCAGTACGGCTATTTACTACTGTGGGTAATAGCATTCTCGAATTTAATGGCTGTACTTATTCAATCTTTATCCGCAAAGTTAGGCATAGCGACAGGAAAGAATTTACCGGAAGTCTCACGTGAACACTTTTCTAAAAAAACATCAATCTTTTTATGGATACAAGCTGAATTAGTCATAATCGCAACTGATCTTGCAGAATTTATTGGCGCAGCACTCGGGCTTTACTTATTGTTTAACATCCCGATGCTACCTGCCGCCCTTATTACAGCAGTCGGCTCATTCGCTATTTTAGAATTGCAACGTAGGGGTTTTAGAGCGTTCGAAGCAGGCATTTCTGGCATGGTGTTAATCGTCGTATTAGCATTCGCGTTCCAAACATTTTTAGCACAGCCGCATTGGAGCGATGTAGCAATAGGGATTTTCACACCACAATTTGAAGGTGTCGACTCACTATTACTTGCAACAGGTATTCTAGGAGCAACAGTTATGCCACACGCGATATATTTACATTCTTCCTTAACGCAAAGCCGCATTGTTGGACGAAATGAAGCGGAAAAACGCCGTATTTTCCGTTTCGAGTTTATCGATATTGTCATAGCAATGATAATTGCAGGTGCGATTAATATGAGTATGCTAATCATTGCAGCAGCTGTGTTCCATACACAAGGGTTAGTAGTTGAGGATTTAGATATAGCCTATAATGGGTTACGTGATGCACTTGGTCCGATGGCAGCAGTCTCCTTCGGTCTAGGACTTCTCATTGCAGGGCTTGCAAGCTCTTCTGTCGGGACATTGGCAGGGGATGTTGTCATGCAGGGCTTTATTCGAAGAAAAATTCCATTGTACTTACGCCGTGCAATAACTATGATTCCTCCAATCGCCATTATTGCCTCTGGTGTCAATGCAACCTACGCACTTGTTCTAAGTCAAGTCATTCTGTCATTCGGTATTGCTTTTGCTCTTGTTCCCCTTGTCATGTTTACAAGTAAACGGGACATTATGGGCAGCCTTGTCAATCATCGTGTAACAACAGGACTAGGTTGGATTGTTGTAGTAATAGTTGTTGCGTTAAATATATATTTACTATGGGAGACTATATTTGCTTAAAAAAAATGCCCGGTGCTCTAACAATTTAAAATTGTTAAAGTTCCTGGCATTATCTTGTATCCGAAACGTTCAATATTCAGAATTGTTCGCGAATTGTTTGTGTGCCAGGCACCCTTAGACAAATCCCTCCATCAATAAAAAATTCTCCACCATTTCACGAATGGCTAATATATGTTTTTGCATAACGTGCACCTCTTCTTAAGAGAAACTTTTCACAAATCGTTACCACTCATAAAATCTATTCGAAATGTCAATATAACCTTCCATATCTATAATACCTTACCATATATAAGAAATTAGGCATTTTTTTATTTCATACAAAAAAAGCTACCCGTTAGTCATATTACAATGACTTACAGGATAGCTCCATTGTCTATCTCTTATTTTTCCACTGTTAAATCACAGTCCTTAAGTGGAATCATTTTTGTTTTATTTTTCACTTTAAAGCCAATCCATAATGCCAAAAACAGTGGTATGCCAATGTAGGATACAAGCATGCCGTACCAGTCAATCGTTTCACCTGTAAAGGCTGTGTAGTTTTGACCAACTACAACAATCATACAAACCGTAAACGCAAAAATCGGACCAAATGGATATAGCTTCGCTTTATAGGGTAGTAATTTAAAATCTAAGCCTTGAGCCTCGAAAGCTCTACGGAAACGGTAATGGCTAAAGGCGATACCCAGCCATGCTATGAAGCCTGACATACCTGAGGCATTTAGTAACCATATATAGACAACCCCATCACCAAAAAATGACGCCAGAAATGCTAGACTGCCTACTGCTAATGTCGCCATTAAAGCATAAATTGGAATCCCGCGACGACTTAACTTCATGAAGACTTTTGGTGCATGCCCATCAACTGCTAATTGCCATAGCATACGAGATGATGCATATAGACCTGAGTTCCCCGCTGAAAGCATTGCTGTTAAAATAATGGCATTCATCAGTGAAGCTGCAAAGGCAATACCTAATCGATCAAATACGAGTGTAAATGGAGAAACCGCAATATCTTCAGATAGTAAACGTGCATCGGTAAATGGAATAAGCATACCGATTGCGGCAATCGCTAAAATGTAGAACAAAATAATACGCCAGAAAACAGATTTCACGGCCTTAGGAATATTTTTTCCTGGATCGTCTGTTTCTCCCGCTGTAATTCCGAGTAGCTCAGTCCCTTGGAACGAGAATCCTGCTGCTAAGAAGATACCAAATGTAGCAAGGAAGCCACCATGGAATGGACCATCACTAATAAAGAAATTTGTGAAGCCTACGGGTGCTTGCCCACCCAAAATACCAAATATCATCAGAATACTGACAATAATGAAGATAATAACCGTTGCCACCTTTATCATGGCAAACCAATATTCACTTTCACCGTAGCTTTTTACTGATAAAAGATTAAATGATAGTACGATGGCAATAAACAATACCGTCCAAAGTGCTGACGAGCTATCTGGGAACCAGTATTTCATAATTAATGAAACAGCTGCAATTTCTGCTGCAATCGTAATTGCCCAGTTATACCAGTAATTCCAACCAAGTGCAAAACCAAGAGCTGGATCTACAAACTTACTTGCATACGTACTAAACGACCCCGAGGATGGCATATAGGCAGCCATTTCCCCTAAGCTTGTCATTAAAAAATAAACCATAATGCCGATTAAGGCGTAAGCAAGCAATGCTCCACCAGGGCCTGCCTGTGCAATGGCACCACCACTAGCTAAAAATAGCCCAGTACCAATTGTACCGCCTAACGAAATCATTGTTATATGACGACTTTTTAATTCTTTTTTCAGCTTTGGTGGTTTATGTCCAAGCTGATTCACTTTTATTTCACTCACGTTAAAGCTTCCTTCCTTTTATAAGAGGCACCCAAATTCACCTCGACGTAATTGTACCCATTGTTTTCGCACATCATAACACTTGCGAATCAGGCACAGTAAAAAGCGTCCTATCAATCCGCGGAGATTCTATTTTATACCAAATAGAAATAAAAAACGCCATCACATGAACGTTGTGATGGCTAAGTAAATCCCCAGTTCTTTCAAATGATAGCGCAACACGTCATTCCAACGTGACAGTTCTGTTCCTTTCGGAAACAGCCCCAGCATGAGGTTTTCAAGTCCCCTCACACTTCGGCGGTATTTCCTTTCAGCTAACATCTTTAATGCTTGTCATTTCCGTTAGCGTACTTATAAACACCGCGACCTCTACCTCAATACAAACATGAGGCATGTAATTATTAAATTTATGATGTTATTTAGTCTATCATATGACCTTTGACATTTCAATAACAATAATAATGTTCATTATTTTGTGAATTTTCTACTATTTTTAATAGTGCGGTAAAGTGGTATAGTTGTTCGAATTATTAATGTTTTAAATCAAGGAGGACTTATTTTGGCAACTAATGAACATTCTACTTATCCTAGCAAAAAAATTAGCTGGAAGGGAAAAACTCTGTTACTTGTCATCGGTGTTATTTTTATAGCTTCTACATTACGGATGCCATTAACTGTCGTTGGTCCAATTATTTCCTTCATTCGTCAAGGTCTTGGCATTTCCAATGTACTCGCCGGCTTTTTGACAACAATTCCATTATTAGCATTTGCGATTATATCACCGTTTGCCCCAGTGGTTGCACGCAAATTAGGTTTAGAATTGACATTGTTTTTATCAACAATCTTACTAGCATTTGGCATTGTAACTCGATCCCTTGGTACAACTGCATTACTCGTTCTCGGAACGATACTAATTGGGGTAGCGATTTCTTTTGGTAATGTGCTTATACCAGGTTTACTGAAACTGAAATTTCCTTACCACGTTGGTTTCCTAATGGCATTCTACACAGTGTCTATGAATCTTTCAGCAGGCGTAGGTGCTGGTGTTAGTTATCCAGTAGCCAATTCTTCTCTTGGTTGGCAAGGAGCTCTCGCAGTAGCTCTTATTCTAGTTGCCTTTACAATTTTGGTTTGGATACCACAATTAAAATCAAATAAACCTGAACCTGCTGTCGCATCTACGAAAACGCGTATACCTTTATGGAAATCACCTGTAACTTGGGCTGTAACGGGGGCAATGGGGTTACAATCACTCATATTTTATACAACGGCGGCATGGATACCTGAAATTTATATTGCCCAAGGACTCGCTGCCGACCGTGCTGGTTGGATGTTTTCAACAATGCAGTTTTCACAGATACCTATGGCGCTAGTTGTACCTATTATTGCAAGCAAAATGAAATCCCAACGCCCACTGGTCATAATTTTTACAGCGTTTTATTTAATCGGCTTTATTGGTTTAGTTATAGAATGGACAAGTCTTGCAGTCCTTTGGATGGTGCTTCTTGGCTTAGCCGGAGGAGCTTCATTCGCGTTAGCGATGATGTTCTTCACTCTGCGTACACGCACGGCCTACGAAGCAGCTGATTTATCAGGCTTTGCACAATCTATTGGCTATTTACTAGCAGCAGTTGGACCAATCTTATTTGGTTATCTGCATGATTTATTTGGAGACTGGAACATCGCTGGCTGGCTCTTCGTCGTGGTGGCAACGCTACTCTTCTTCTGTTCTATGAGAGCCTCTAGGGATGAATATGTAAATTAAATAGGGCAGCTCATTGCTTATGATGAGCTGCCTCTTCTATTTAATAAGGGGGCTTCTGATAAAAATAGTTTGGCGTATTGTAAACATTGACATAAGGCTTGTGAAAAATATGTGTTGCAGCAGGCGATAGGGGCGGAATTAGCCACGCCCAGTTACCTGTTAGATCTCTTCCTGCCTTCTCTTCTGCTTCTTCAAACAACTTAAACTGTTGTGCTGCCGTATGATGATCCACAATGCTTACACCGTTTTCTTTAAAGGAATGAAGCACTGCAATATTCAACTCAACTAAAGCACGATCTTTCCATAGTGATACCTGCTTTGTCATATCAAGACCAAAAATTTCTGCTATCGCTGGTAGCATATTATAGCGGTCTTGATCAGCTAAATTGCGTGCACCTATTTCTGTGCCCATATACCAACCATTAAATGGTGCCGCTTGAAAATCGATTCCCGCCATTTGGAAGCGCATGCTCGATATAATTGGTACAGCATACCATTTTAAGTCAAGCCCCTCGACCTTAGAATTTTCTGGGTGACGAATTGACACCTCTAATATATATTCATGTGGGATTGTAAATACCTGTGGTGCACGATTATCCACCTGCACAATAAGAGGCAGTACGTCAAACGCCGTTCCCTCACCTTGCCAGCCTAGTGATTTACATATTTTTGTAAAAGCAATGGAATGTGAATCACCAATGATCCCTTCCTCGGTTTCATAACCTGCATAACGAATAAGCTGATGATTCCATATACGCACACGTTGTGATGCAAACACCGTAATCGTCGGCCGGATTTTCCCATCATTTGTTGCATACTGAATATGTGCAAGTAATGTTTCAAAAATTGACTGTTCATCTAAGATGTCTCGTGCATCAACTACATGTAGCGATTGCCAAAATAAGCGACCGATGCATTTATTACTATTGCGCCAGGCTACCCGTGCTCCAAAGATTAGTTCTTCTGTTGTCGGGTTATATTCTCCCTCAGATTCTACCTGTTGTAATCTATTTACCAGCCATGTTTCAGGCTCATTTTGTTCTGATTGATAAAGTGCTAAAAACCGCTGTACCTCTTGTAATTTCATGTCGATTTCCTCCATCTACCCTCATATTAGAGCAATGGAACTAGATTCACCACGAAAAAATCTACTAGAAAACATACATATTGTATATATGAAATACTTTGTTCAAATTTAAACTCTGACTCTACTCTTGCATCCATACCTTACAGCAAAAATACAATGGGAATAAAACTGTTCACACTTCTGTCATCCATGGTAGTGCTCAAAAAAAAGCATGTAGCAACAGCGTGCTACATGCTAGATGACCCGTACGGGATTCGAACCCGTGTTACCGCCGTGAAAGGGCGGTGTCTTAACCGCTTGACCAACAGGCCTTGGCTCCGAAGGCAGGACTCGAACCTGCGACAACCTGATTAACAGTCAGGTGCTACTACCAACTGAGCTACTTCGGAATAATGGTGGGCCTAAATGGACTCGAACCATCGACCTCACGCTTATCAGGCGTGCGCTCTAACCAGCTGAGCTATAGGCCCCCAATTTTGGAGCGGGTGATGAGAATCGAACTCACGACATCAGCTTGGAAGGCTGAGGTTTTACCATTAAACTACACCCGCATTTATGGTGGGTCAGGACGGAATCGAACCGCCGACACTTAGAGCTTCAATCTAATGCTCTACCAACTGAGCTACTGACCCATAAATAAAGATTTCTTTAAAAGAATTAAAATGGCGGTCCCGACCGGGATCGAACCGGCGATCTCCTGCGTGACAGGCAGGCATGTTAACCGCTACACCACGGGACCATTTGGTTGCGGGGGCCGGATTTGAACCAACGACCTTCGGGTTATGAGCCCGACGAGCTACCACTGCTCCACCCCGCGACAATATTAAAATAATTTACATATACATCAAGTAAATCGGCATCTTCCACGCTTTACTTGCGTCGACGTTAACCGTAACCATCGTATTGCACTTGCTCCATCACACATTTAGAACACCATTTATAAAACATAAACTGGAGGAGGTAGAGGGATTCGAACCCCCGCGCGGTGTTACCCGCCTGTCGGTTTTCAAGACCGATCCCTTCAGCCAGACTTGGGTATACCTCCGTAATAATATAGAAATGGCGTACTTTATAGAACTTGATCCTTGCATAATGAATCAAAATTTATTGCCTCATTACTTGGCATTATTCGAAAATGGGGCGACTGATGGGAATCGAACCCACGAATGCCTGAACCACAATCAGGTGCGTTAACCACTTCGCCACAACCGCCATAATATGGATTGGCAGGGGCAGTAGGAATCGAACCCACATCAAAGGTTTTGGAGACCTCTATTCTACCGTTAAACTATGCCCCTATATATAAAAAACTGGTGG
>NZ_JBNNLZ010000026.1:0-59741 GCF_050272295.1 Lysinibacillus sp. NPDC048646 | reverse complement strand
ATCCCAGAGGCTGGTCGGCTTTCCTTCACTTCTACTATAAAAAAATAGTAGCACAAACCATGGCCTAGGTTTGTACTACTAATGTTAGTATGTTTATATACATAGGCAATATACTTTACTTAAAATAAACATCTTACTTTTTTACTTTTAAGCCCAACA
This sequence comes from Lysinibacillus sp. NPDC048646, assembly GCF_050272295.1. NCBI lineage: Bacteria > Bacillati > Bacillota > Bacilli > Caryophanales > Bacillaceae > Lysinibacillus > Lysinibacillus sp. NPDC048646. The sequence goes on along the minus strand of NZ_JBNNLZ010000026.1, from coordinate 59,582 downwards.
TTGTTGCAAATCCGATAGCTTGTTCAGAAGAAACCTCGCATCCATCTAAATCCTCCACGGTTACGCTAAGTCTTTCGAATGTTGAACTACTAATATCAATTCCTTTAAGTGATGTTCCTGAAAAATTCACTTCATTTATATCACATTGCTGGAATCCTACTTTTTTAAAGATACATTCATAGTAATCTGCATTTCGTAATGAACAATTAGCAAACTGCACTTGTTTTAAACGACTATAACCATACGAACTTAGATTCAAAATACAGTTTTCAAAAAGTACATTTCCTAAAGTAGCATCTGAAAGATTGATTCCTAACATCTTTGATTCTTTAAATTCGACTCTATGTATAATCCCTCCCATAAAATCGGCATTGGACAAATCACAGTTTTCAAAAATTACATCCGTTAACTCAATATTTTTAAATGTTACATCATTAAATAACACATTTTTAAAAGTAACTTGCGAGAATTCTATCTTATCTACATTTTCTCTTTCAATTGTACAATTTGATATTAGACAATTATTGAGATAGGGCTCTTCCATATCATATATTTCTTGAAAGTTCGCAGCAGGTACATGAGGAAGCTTTGGTTTTTCAACTTTTATTTTTGACATATTATCACCTCACCTAACATTTTAAAGAACGTTCGTTCTCCTGCAATGATAACATATTAATTATCTCCCTGATAAGAATATTTCTATAAACAATATGTTTATAAATAGAAAAAGGACCTTAAACAGGCCCCTTCACCTAATTTTTCTTGAAATGCTTTTTTACTCATTTATATATCTGATGACTGCCATTTCTTTACCGAATCTATCACCATTATCAATAAACCCTAAACTAGCATATAAATAATGGGCACCCTTATTTTCTGGGTGGTAACCTACAACAATTTTTTTTGCATTTGGTAATTTAGCTACTTCAGAGATCATTAACTCAGTGGCTGCTTTACCAATTCCTTTACCTTGGAAATGCTTATCAACCATAATTCTATAGACCCAATAGCCATCAAGTTCTTCTGTTACAGAATTAAACATTAAAAAACCTACAATGTTCTCTTCAAAATAAATGGCATACGGTTTTAATGTTGGTTCAAATTTTGACTGAGCTATTGAAATAGCATTTGGTTCTATAAAATCTGTTTGTTCTTTTGATAAATCTAGTACACAACATTCATACCAGTTTTCCGCATTTAATTCTACAAGTTTAACATTATTGTTATTCACAAATTTTCCCCTTCCGAATTCAGAGAAACGCTAATGCCAATGTTAATTAGACGTTATCCCCCAGTTTTTATAATTGATAAAAACAGTATTGTTTGTCATAATGACCGCCCCCTTTAACAAAGCTCGCTTACATTGTCGAATGAATTTTCAGACTATACAATTGTATCATATTTATTTCAATGTTCTTCCATTAAAAATTTCTTGAAAGCATTTAAACGTTCGGTTAATCTCCCATAACTAAAAATCCATGGGATGTATTATTCCCATGGATTAGATAAGGTGCATTCGTTACTATGCTTTTGCTGCCCAAATTTCTATTTCTATTTTAATTTCTGGTAAACCTAACTCAGAAATATAACCAATCGTCATTGCTGGATAATCATTTCCGAATAATTTTTCCCAATCAGCATACAGGTATTCCCAATCAATTTTTTCAATTGCCCATATGTTCACTTTAATAATGTTATCAGCTGTTAAACCTTCCGAGTCCAATACTACCTTAATATTATTAAAAGTATTTGTGATTTGATCATTCATACTGTGTGGCATTAGACCCTTTTGATCTAATCCAATTTGACCTGATGTCACATATAGCTCTGAATTTCTAGGGATTTTAGTAATGTGTGTGTAATTCCCTACTGGATTAGGCATTCCTTTTGGATTTTTTCTAATGATTTTAGTGTTTTTCATATTGTTTACCTCACCTTTTAATAGTTTCTACTGTACTTCCTTTTTCTCATTTTTGGGCACACTTCTCCCTTGAAAAATGATTCTAGAAAAAAACAGCAGTAGAGTACCCATATCCAAACGATAAAAGCTTCAGAGATTTTTTCTTCATGAATTGAATACCCCCTTTCTATTAATAGGACAAGATTGATATTTCCATTATATTATACACATGAACTCTCAATGTTTACATTATATTCTATTATTTACGTCGTTTTATACAAACCAACATAGGCAAATTGAAAATACACAACACAAATAACTAAAATGGAAGCATACGCATAAGAGCGAAGCTTCCATTTTTGGGTTAGACAAGATTATTCAATTTGCTTATCCTTATTATCTGGTACCGCCATTTTTTTCTGCAATTCTTCCTCTGGAGCAGATGTAACACCAAGAATATCAAGTAAGAACATGAACAGTGGAATACCAATGATTAGTCCCCATACACCTAGGAAATGTTCTGAGAAAAGGATTACGATAAATGTATAGAAAATCGGAAGATTTGTCTTTGCCGACATCAGTTTCGGATTTAAGAAATACGCCTCAAGCGCATGTAGCACCACAACGATGATTAGAATATAGACTATGTGCATCAATCCACCGATACTATAGGCAATAATACTGAGCGGAATCAATGAAATGATGACGCCTGCTACAGGAATCAATCCTAGTATGAAGAGCATGATGCCTAGTGCAATCAAATGTGGGAAGCCCATGAAGTACAGAGCAATAACAGATACAATACAGTTCACTGCCGCAATGACAAATTGTGCTTCGATGACTTTACCGAAAGAACGAACGAATATCTTGCAGAAATACGTTAGTTCATCGTAAAGCGGACCAATCTTACTATCCTTGAATTTCGCTGTAAATTCCATAATTCGCTTTTTCTCAAGAAGAATAAACAAGCTTAAAATCAGTGCGATGAACACATGCATGATGACTTTACCAATATTCGTGAGATTTGTAAGCGTGAGGTCCACACCTTGCTCCAAATATTTACCAAGTTCAATCTTCTCGAAAGTTGGAGCCAAATACCTCGCAATCTCATTATCATTCGGATTGAGATTAAATGCTGCAATAAGATTAAACAACTGTGTGATTTGCTGACTCACGACTGGTAGATACTTGTAGATAACCGCAACAATACCCGCTACAAGTAGGAGATAAAGTGTGACGATAACAGCTTTTTCATTTATCGGTACGAATCGTCTAAGTCCTTTAGTGGCACTCGTAGAAAGTTCATTCATCAGGTAGGTGATAATGAATGTTAGAAGAATAAGATTAATCATACTCCACATTAAATATAGTGCAACAGCGACCCCTATTAGAATAATAAAACGTTTAAAACCATTACTTCGAAAAAAATCAACCATGCATTCACACCCTTCAAAAAACGGCTTTTCTGCCTTTACGGTTAGATTTGTTCATTTATCTTGAGATACATTAACCTATAGATAAGCAAGTAGAAAATATATTTTGATAGCTAAACAAATATTTTTTATGTTATATACTTTCAAATTTGATAAACATTTGAGCATAACAGCTTAAAAATCCATAATTAGAAGAATATTCACATAATCCAAAAGAATAAGTAAAAACAGACCTTATTTTAACTATATAGATAAAAACTCTGTTTGACAAAGGATTAATCATAATGGAATTGTATATCTTTAAATACGTATAATATTTTTATAAAACAGTTTAATCAGTAAAGGATGATTATATGAAAATCTCAAGAAATCCAAAGGAAATTCACGCACCAGTGGCACCTTATGTCCACCAAATTGAAGTAACCGGACCAAATAGATGGCTAACATTATCTGGACAATTAGGTATGAGCGTAGATGGTACTGTACCTGAAGATTCTTTAGAACAAATGCAGATAGCATTAGGCAATATCCTACAAAATCTTACATCTGCTAACATGGGGATTCACGATTTGACCAAACTAGTTTTTTATTTTGTCGGAGAAAATGACGCTAATCGGAGAAGACAGATCATAAAGGATTTTCTCGGTGATCACCTACCGTGTACGACAATGATTTATGTTGTCGCATTAGCTGCACCAACCTTCAAAGTTGAAATCGATGCTTGGGCATGTAAGGAAATCGAATAACGGTATAGGCAATATATGCTTGAAGGATTAGGGACATTAACGACTTTTTTTCGTGTTATTAACCAGCCTATCCAGTTGGGAACTTTTTTATAGCTTTAACATGAAAGAATACGATGAGTTTTAAACGTGTTACGATTAAAAAAGCCAATTCAAAGTAAGGAGAGGACATAATGGAGTCCTATGAAGTATTAACATTAAAAAAGGGCCTTTTAATTTTGGATTTACTACGTGAAAAACATGCGCTTACCTTAACTGAAATTATGGAAGAATTATCAATGAATAAGACTTCTGTTTTTCGAATGCTTTATACACTAGAAAAAATGAATTATGTTACTAAATATAATAAATATTATCAATTAAATTCTCATATTTTTAGAAATGAGCATTTATATTGGCATAATGATATCCAATGGGCTTCTCTCGTAGCCCCCTATCAATTAGCAAGGCAAGAACAAATAACCACTTATATTGGTATTTTAGAAGCGTGTGAGATGGTCATAAAAAATGTCATTAGGGAGCCTTTTGAACAGCCTGCTTTTCATGCCATCGATTCTCGAACACCTATGCATTCAAGTGCCCTTGGGAAAGTAGTATTAGCTCATCTCTCACCTGAAAAACAACAAGCAATGTTAAATAATATGGAGCTACATACATATACAACGGAAACTTTTTATGATTATGGACTATTGGTTCCTCATTTACAGGTTATTAAAGCACAAGGATATGCGGTTGATAATGAAGAAACAAATCTAGGTAAATGCTGCATTGCGGTTCCAATTTATCTTAATAAAGAAGTAATCGGAGCAATTGCTTTCCATGGTTCGACCGAACAAATTAAAAAAAATGCCATTCGTTCGTATGTAAAAAAATTAGTGGAGGCAAGTGAACAAGTGACAGTAGAAATTAATTATCTGATAACCTAAGATGTTCATTTACAATTTCTCCTCTTTTTACAATGAAAATGCTTTTGTTTCTATATTCGAAACAACATGTAGCTGTGTTGGTAAAAAAATTCTTTTGCTCTATGCTGATTATAGAAAACACGAGGAGGTAGGATGATGAAATTTCATACGTTAAAGAAAACAACGATCAATATTTCAGAAATAGGTCTTGGTACAAATGCTGTGGGTGGACATAACTTATTTGAAAATTTAAATGAACAAGATGGTCAGGAACTAGTCTCCGCTGCACTTGATTTAGGGATAACTTTCATTGATACAGCAGACATTTATGGTAAAGGGCGTTCCGAGGAAATTGTCGGGGAAGTACTGAAAAATTATCGCAGAGAGGATTTCGTGTTAGCGACCAAGGGAGCTAAACATTGGTTTGAAGATGGATCTGTCACAGTAGATAATGATCCACAATATTTACGCCAAGCACTCGAGAATAGCTTGCAGCGACTTCAAATGGATTATGTAGATCTTTATTACTTACACTTTCCAGATAACGATACACCGCTAGCTGAGTCAATTGGTGAATTATCACGTCTAAAAGAAGAAGGAAAAATTCGAGCAATAGGGATTTCAAATGTAACTTTAGATCAACTAAAAGAAGCCAATGTCCATAATGATATTTCAGTTTTACAATCTCCTTACAATATGTTAAACCGTTCAGCAGAGCAAGATCTTTTGCCTTACTGTATACAACATGATATTTCATTTATTCCATATGGTCCGCTTGCATATGGGCTACTTGGAGGTAAATATACAAAAGATTTTAGATTGGATGCAGGCGACTGGCGAATTGCAAATCCTTTATTCCACGGTGAACTATTTCAACAAACATTAGCAAAAGTAGAGACATTAAAGGGAATTGCACAGAAGCATCAAACAACATTACCAAATTTGGCGCTTGCTTGGTTATTAGCGCAAGAAGGTATTGATGCCGTTATTCCAGGTGGAAAACATAAAAATCAAGTGGCTGCCAATGTAGAAGCAACTGATGTCCTTTTAACGAGTGAAGATTTCGCGAATATAGAAAGAATTTTATAACACTAAAAAAGCGGAAATGCTGTTCAATCAACATTTCCGCCTTTTATCTTAGAACACTGCACAGTAACAAGACATTATTGTGGTCGCTCTAGCGCAAAAATGTCACCAATTTTTGCGTAGTTTGAACCCGCTAGTCTACTAACCGTTCGAAGCTTGCTCGGATCAATGCGTCCTTCATGATAGATAGCCTCATCTATATGAAATTGAACAACTTCTCCAATAAACAAATCACCTGTCTGTTCCTCACCATTCATCAAAGGAATTGTTTGTACTAAACGACACTCCATACGGACCTTTGCTTCTTGAATACCTGGCACCTTAATATGCTGACTGTCAATAAGGGTAAATTGCGCTCTGACAATTTCACTCTCAGTTACTGGCAAGGAAGCCGCAGTTTCATTCACCTGCTTTACATTATCCTCATCTACAATATGCACAACAAATTGTTGTTGATAATGGATATGACGAGCTGTATCTTTTAAGTGCCCATTTGGTCTTTGAATGGCTAGAGAAATCATTGGTGGGTTTGACGACACAATATTAAAAAAACTGAAAGGTGCACCATTGATAACCCCTTGCTCTGACTTCGTTGTTACAAAAGCAATAGGTCTCGGAATAATACTACCAATTAATAATTTATAGTTTTCACGCTCTGTATTTTTCTTAGGATCAATTGATATCAAAACTTTCATCCTCCCTGTTAATCAACTGAGCGAACTCTGATTGGGATTAATGTTCTTTCTAACTGTTCACGATGCCCCTCATACTGTGATGGTAACATTAATTGACTGCCCATTGTCTCCGGTGTTTCATCGTGTGCAAATCCTGGTGGATCTGTCGCAATTTCAAATAGAATTTCCCCTGGCTCACGGAAATAAATAGCATTAAAGTAATTACGATCTTTTACTTCTGTTACATGTTGCCCATGATTCATTACATGCTGTTGCCAATCTAAGTGATCCGCATTATCTTGTGCTCTCCACGCAATATGATGTACTGTCCCAACACCCAATTGACCGCGTTGACCAGGAACAACTTTTAAATCCACGATATTCCCTATATCAGCACTGGATTTATAGCGTGTATACTCGCCCTCTGTCGCCACTTGTTCAAGCCCCATAACATCTGTTAGTACCTTTGCTGTTTCTTCAGGGTGACTTGAATAAAGCGTTGCACCTCCAAATCCTTTAATCGCAACCTCAGGAGTTACTTCACCAAAAGTCCATTCATTCGATTCACCTTCTGCACGTGCAACGATTTCAATATGAAGTCCGTGTGGGTCATCCAGTTGTATCACTTGTTCATTAAAACGTTCAGCTTTTTTGAATGGAATAGCAAATTTCGCAAGACGATTAACCCAAAATGGTAGCGTTCCTTCTGGTACAACATAAGTAGTTACACCAACTTGACCATCACCAATTCGTCCTTGATAAGCATTTGTCCATGGAAAGAACGTAATGATTGTGCCTGGTTTCCCACCTTTGTTACCAAAGTAAAGATGATAGGTACCTGGATCATCAAAGTTTACCGTTTGTTTTACTAAACGTAAGCCTAGTACACCAGCATAAAAATCAATATTTTCTTGTGGATGCCCTACAATAGCTGTGATATGGTGAATACCCGCTGTATGTTTTTTCATGTTAACAAGCCCCTTCATGACTAAATGTATTTTCTCACCCATACTTTGCCCAGTTATGTTGTCCTCAATCTTCATTATGAACGGATTGTATATAAAGCTTTTGACCATGGAATTATTTGATCTAGCATTTGGTTAACTGATTCAGCTTGAACTGCTTTTGGTTTAAAGTCTGTACCGTTTTCGAAATCTGTGAATAATGATAGTGCTGGGTGTACACGTACATCCGCAATTAACAGCTCACCCATAATGCCACGTAAATGCTCTGCTGCTCGTGCACCGCCTACAGATCCATAAGATACAATACCCGCAGCTTTGTTATTCCATTCTTCACGTAAATAATCGAGTGCATTTTTTAGAGCACCTGTAATGGAGTGATTGTACTCTTGCACGATGAATACAAAACCATCTTGTTTTGCAATAGCTTCTGACCAAGCTTGAGCACCAGAAGCATCTTGCCCCGCTTCACCTAGTAAAGGTAATTTGTAATCTGCAATATCAATAATTGTATAATTTGCATCTCCTCGTTGATTGGCAATTTCTTTTACCCATTGTGCTACCTGTGGACTGACACGTCCTTCACGAGTTGATCCTAAAATAATTCCGATGTTTAATTCTGCCATTGCATGTTCCTCCTCTTTTTTTGAAGTAAAAATTTTATTGAAAAAGTTCATTTTTTTATCTCCTTCTTTGTAAAAGGTAAGCTTTCTACACAAGTTAAAAACCTTGAATATATTTATCTCGAATTAGAATATCTTGAATTCGAGATAATAATAACATGGTGTTCAGAATTACGTCAACATATTTGTTTTTTGTTTTAATAAAAAAGCAGAGATGAAGTGATTTCAACATCTCTACTTTCAGCAACATTCCAAAAAGTATAAAATATATATAAAACTTGATATAGTATGTACTTAAGAAAAAATCAAATTTATGGTGGTGGCATGTGTGAAGAAATACGTTTTGGATATTTTAATAATTATGATTGGGTCGCTGCTTTTTGCGCTGGCAGTTAACTTATTTGTTATTCCAAATGATTTAGGTGAAGGTGGCGTTACTGGTATAACAATCATCGCCTATTATCTATTTGGGTGGTCGCCAAGTATTGTAAGCTTTGTGTTAAACGCAGCTTTATTAGTGGTTGGATATAAATTTTTAAATAGGCAAACGACCATTTATACGATTATTGCAGTAACGTTCCATTCACTTTTTTTACATTTGACAGAAACATGGTCCATTTCTTCAAATGAAATTATTGTGAATGCCATTTTCGGCGGGGTATTTGCTGGTGTAGGCATTGGCTTAATTATAAGGGTTGGTGGAACAACAGCGGGTTCTACAATTTTAGCTAGAATCACGAACAAATATCTTGGCTGGAGTATTAGTTATGGTTTATTATTTTTTGATTTAATTGTTGCTTTCTCATCTTATTTTATTATCGGCACAGAGGCATTGTTGCTTACTATTATTATGCTATATGTCGGAACAAAGGTGATGGAGTTTGTTATTGAAGGTGTGAATCCTAAAAAGGCAGTTACGATTATTTCAAAAAAACCGGAGGCCATTGCCGGTCAAGTGAGTGCGTTTATGAATCGAGGCGTGACGGTCCTATCAGGACATGGCTATTATACGAAGGAGCAAAAAGAAATCCTATATATTGTCATTAGTAAACAGGAAGTTGTAAAGCTAAAGAAAATTGTCAAAGAAATAGACAAGGATGCCTTTATTGCCATTCACGATGTCAGAGATGTCTTTGGACATGGATTTATAGAATTATCTAAATCTTAGTTCGTACATTCTGATTTAAATTGATCTAAAACCTAAGAAAACACCTTTTGTTGAAAATGGGATAAGCCCTGTAAAAACCAACATAGAGGTGTTTTTCCTATGGGAACAAGCGGTAGTTATTCAGTGAAATAAACTACATTTATGAAATTAAACACCCTATCGCCAATACAATACCGTCAATATGCCGGACAGCATAGCTGTCTCAAAACGACACTTAATACAATCAGAATACGGCTAGTAAAGTATCATATTAGATTATTCATGTCTTTTTAACCTGCAGGGAGGTTTTTATAATCTTATCCAATAGCTTGCTATAGGTGATGCCCGCCGCATGAGCACTTTTTGGCAGTAAACTATTTTTTGTCATACCTGGCAATGTATTGACCTCCATGACATATGGAATTCCATCCTTTATAAGCATATCAATTCTGGCATAAATGGCGCATTTTAAGGAGCTATAGCAGGCCATTGCAGCCTCAGCAACACGTTCATGTAGTGCGGTCGGAAGTTCTACAACCTCTTCAATCGTAGCGGCATCTTCATATTTTGCATTATAGTCAAAAAACGCTGCTGTATGGCGGATTGAAAGTATCGGGAAAAGCTTTCCATCAATAATAGAGCATGTTATTTCTTCGCCCTTAATATACTTTTCGATAATTATTTCACTATCCCATTTGAAAACTTCCATAACTGAGGATAGTAAAGAATCTTTATCGTATACTATTTTTACCCCTACACTGGAGCCACCCGAATTCGGTTTTACTACTAATGGATAGCCCATTTTGTCTAATTCATCCATCTGAAGCTCTTCCATATCCGAAATATGAAGCCAATCTGGTGTTTGAATGCCCTCATACCGAATAATTTTTTTTGAAATATTTTTATCCATACAAATACTGCTTGAGAGCATACCACTTCCGGTATAGGGAACGCCCATCGTTTCTAAAACGCCTTGAATGGTGCCGTCCTCTCCAAATTTGCCGTGAAGTGCTAACAAGGCAATATCAAGATCTCTTACCTTTTCAATCAGTTCTATGTTGTCATTTAGTTTAATTGGTACAACTTCGTATTTATTGTTATCCAAATGAGCAATCATTTCTTCACCTGTCATGAGGGACACTTGCCTTTCTGAAGAAATACCTCCCATAATAACGCCAACTTTCATTTTTTCAACTCCCCATTTCATTTTTTAAGGTATTACCAATTATCTGAATCCCACGGACAATGTCCTCTTCATTTAACCGGGAAAATCCTAATCGAAGTGTATTACTTCCTCCTCCATCGGTGTAAAAAACATCCCCAGGATAAAAAACAACACCCTTTTGGTAGCACTTTTTTAAAAGTGTACGGGCATTTATTCCTTCTTCTAGCTCTATAAAGAGATGGAGCCCGCCATCTCCTGTCATTCTTTTAAAAGGAATGTATTGATTACATGCTTGTCGAACTAGTTCATATTTTTTCTTATATACTGATCTAGCCTTTTTCAAGTATCTTTCGAAATAGCCATCATGCAAATATTGATACAGCACGGCCTGATCCAGTGTCGATGTATGAATAGTACGTGCCCTTTTTATGCTTTCTAAGCAATGGATTAGTTCCTTATCTGCTAAAATCCAACCTACACGTAAGCCTGGAAAAAGAATTTTCGAAAAGCTGCTTATATAGATAACATTGTTACCAGGACCGACAAAAGTCATTAACGGTGCTACATGGGCGCCTGAATAACGTAATTCTTCATTAAAACCATCTTCCACAATCGGCATTTGATATTTTGAAAATAGTTTAATGATTTCACTTCTCTTATCAGAGGAGGTAACAATTCCCGTTGGATTATGATAAGACGGGATGAGGTAGGTAAAATCAAAAGCCGCTTCAGACAAGCTTTTCTCAACCTTACTGATGTCAATGCCATCATCCTTCATGTCGATTCCATGAATATCAAGCCCATGTAAGCGAAAAAGCTTTAATGCGGCATGATGGGTAGGATTTTCGCAAAGAACACGACCAGATTTTTTAGCTAAGGAAGACAATAAAATATCCAAACCCTCTGTGAAGCCATTCGTGATAAGAATATCCTTATTGGAAATATCTACACCCTTCATTTCCATATAGTGAAGAAGGTAATCGATGAGGGGTTTATAACCTTTTGCATAGCCGTAATTCAACACAATATCCCCTTCAATGGACATCCGCGTCAGAAAGGCCCTTTTAAAATTTTCGACATCAAAAAGCTTTTCTTCTGGCGCAATACTATTGAATGAAATCATGCCTTTCTCCCAGTAGATGCCTTGCTTCATTACATCTAATTCGTCAGCTAATAAAGCAACAGTACTAAGCCTCTCATTCCAATTAAGTTCAATGGATGGCGTTTTAAACGTTTCGACTTTCCCTATAAAATGCCCTTTTCCTTTAATTGCGTAAATTAGGCCATCTTGTTCTAAATCTGCGTAAGCTGTAAGAACCGTATTTCTGCTGACCGATAATAATTTACTAAGTTCACGGGTTGATGGAAGTTTCTGATGCTCCAACAGGTGTCCTTTCAAAATTGCCTCTTTTAAATAATCCCGTAATTGCCCATAAACAGGACGATCATCCACAACCTTAAAATCATTAAACACTCCCTGACCCCCTTGCTTTCATTGTTACATAACTATATCTCGCTCAAAAGGTCCACACCATATGTGTTTTTCCTTAGCGGCGGTTGCCCAAAAAAGCAACCCAGTACAGTTTATTTCAAATATATATTTAAAGACAAAGCATAAGCAGAATTTATTACTTTCTTCTTAACTATTGAAATCCTTATTTCAAGTTTGTTAGTATTTCTATATATGGTTAATTTTCCCGAAACCATTCAAGTGTTTATCCGTATATAAGACAGATAGAAAAACAGAAAGGAGCGGTAAAATGGATCAGCAAGAAATTTTGACGATTACGAATTTGACGAAAAGTTACGGTAGCAAGGAAATTTTAAAGGGAATCGACTTGCACGTCTCGAGAGGGGAAATTATTGGTTATATCGGTCCAAACGGTGCTGGTAAAAGTACAACCGTAAAAATTATCTTGGGGATTGAAGGCGAATATGGTGGAGAAATTAAGCTTTTCGGACAAGATATTGAACAAGATCGCATTGAATATAAACGAAGAATTGGCTATGTACCAGAAATAGCTGATGTGTATGATAATTTAACTGGTTATGAGTATTTGACCTTCATCGGTCAGCTTTATGGCTTACAGTTAGAAGCTGCTGCTGAAAAGTCAAAATCCTTAATGGAATTGTTTGGTGTTGGCGAAGCCTATCATGCAAGAATATCTTCCTATTCAAAGGGTATGCGACAAAAACTGTTAATTATCGCTAGTCTTTTACATAATCCAGATTTACTGTTTTTAGATGAACCCATTAATGGATTAGACGCAAATAGTGTGATGATCTTTAAAGAGATTTTAACGCAATTGGCTGCCCAAGGAAAAACTATATTCTATTCATCGCACATCATGGATGTGGTCGAAAAAATCAGTAGTCGCATTATATTACTGAATGATGGAAAAATCGCTGCCGACGGAACATTTGCCCAGCTACAAGCAGACAATACTACGGGCACTTTGGAAGGGATTTTCAATCAATTGACAGGTTTCCATAATCATAAAGAAATTGGCGAACAATTTGTGTCCGTTGTACAAGGGGGAATGTAATGAAAGATTTCAAAACCCTACAACTACTTGATAAATTCCAATTTATTTTTGTGAAAATGGGCATCGATTATGACATCATGAGAAAAATTCTCCATATTAAACTAACAATGGACGAACGCAAAGTACCGACATTATTTAACCAGTCAACAAATAAAAAGAAACAAGAACAAAAAAATGGTTATATCAAATCATTATGGATTTATATTTTATTCGGCCTTATACTAATTCCGTTTATGGGCTTTGGCCATAACTATCTTTTTCAGATGAGTATGACTTATGCCATGATTATCTTTTTAATTATGACATCGTTGATATCTGACTTTTCTTCTGTACTTTTGGATGTACGAGATCGAAACATTCTGTCAACCAAGCCCATCTCATCTAAAACAATCAGTGCGGCTAAATTTATGCATATATCCATCTATTTGGCGTATTTAACTATTGCATTAACGACCATTCCACTTTTAGTCGGCTTGTTTAACCAAGGAATTGTATTCTTCATTTTAACGGTGCTCGAATTAGTTTTAATCAATATTTTTATTGTCGTGTTAACAGCAATTTTATATATTGTTATATTGAGATTTTTTGATGGGGAAAAACTGAAAGATATCATCAATTATGTGCAAATCGGTTTGTCGTTGGTGCTGATGATTGGCTATCAAGTCCTCATCCGATCCTTTGAATTTGTGAATTTTGATGTTGGCGTAGCGTTTCATTGGTGGAGCATTTTTCTAATTCCCATGTGGTTTGCCGCTCCTTATGAGCTACTGTTAAATGGAGACACGTCATTATTTACAGTGATCTACTGCATTTTCGCTATCATCATCCCAATCGTGTCGATATGGCTTTATGTAAAGCTGGTTCCAACCTTTGAGCGCAATCTACAAAAATTATTAAGTACAAGTAAATCGAAAAAAGAAAAGAAAAATTATTTGAAAGAGTTTTTATTAAAAATTACTTGTCGAACAAGTGAGGAAAGAGCTTTCTACCGCTTCGCCTCCCTCATGATGAAACAAGAGCGAGAGTTTAAACTGAAAGTATATCCGTCTCTAGGCTTTTCTTTTGTCATTCCATTTATTTTTATGTTTACTATGAGGTCCGAAGATGTTAATTATTCCGTTAGCATGGGCTATTTGAATATTTATTTTAGCATGCTCATTATTCCGTCTGCTGTGCTTATGCTCGGACATTCTGGAAAGTACAAGGCAGCTTGGATTTATAAAATATTTCCAATAAAAGACTATATGGATTTGAAAAAAGGTAGTTTAAAGGCATTTTTAATTAAACTCTATATTCCTTTATATATTGTTCTCAGCATAATTTTCTGTTTTATCTATGGTACAAGAATCATCCCAGATTTACTGACTGTCTTCGTAGCAAGCTGTATGTACACAGTGATATGTCACGTCTTTATGGGCAGCAAGATTCCTTTCACAAAGCCCTATGATGAAATTGGCGATGCACAGGGCTGGAAATCTTTAATATTATTTATTCCATTAGGCATGTTAGCGGGACTACACTATTTCATGGCAGCGCGTATTCCCTATGGCTCCATGATTTACTTAATTGTGCTTGTCATCATTAATTTTGCACTATGGAAAATCGTCTTTAAACGGTCGAAGTAACATTTTATACCGTTCTCTTTGTAAAATAAATAAAACGGCTTGAGCCCTTTACTCCATTGGGCTTAAGCCATTTTTTAATTAGAAGTCCTACTAATGGATTTAACATTTTATAATAATTTTTAAATTATTTTGCAACTCTTTTTTCCGTTTCCTTAAGAAAGAGTCCTAGCCCACCTTTACACTTTATTCTAGATGAAAAGCCAGTCGGGGCAGACTGACTTTTCATCTCGTTTTATTAATAAGCTCTATATATTGCGAATCTCCATACCCTATTGTTGGAAAAAGTTCAAATAACCGATTTACTAATTCTGATGTTGGTAACTCTTTATTTTTGGAAATATATTTTACTACTGCATTATTTTCTTTTAGCATATCTAAATAGATGGCAATTGCCTGATATATTACTGGCAGTAGTTCTTTAGATGGTTTTTCATGATTCACCAATACTTCTTCGTATACAGAATAATAGTGACCTAATTTTAGTTCAATTTGACTTACTTTAAATTCATCCTCTCGGAAGCTATTTAAAAACACTTTGCCTGCATACCCGGATTGTTCTAAATAGGAAAGTATTGTAAGTAAATTCATTTGACAAAACATGTCTTCTCCAAACCATAAAACGATATATTTATACTCTTTATGAAAAAGATTGTCTAATGGATCCATAACCTTTTTGATATAATTTTCTACTGACTCGTGATGTCCCGATGCTCTTGTTTTTATAAACTCTTTATCAAAAACTTGTTTAGTAGTCGCGTTTATACACATCGCTTCATTAAATGGCGCGTAATTAGAATCTCCCATTAATTTTTTATCTTTAAACTCTTCATACATAACCTGACCATTCAATATGTTGAGTACATATTTGTCAAACAACTTACTGTTCTCTTTTTGCAACTGTTCAACCTCAAGTTTTCTAGAAATATTCATGCTACAGCATTCCTCCTCTTTATTGATTGTGAGTTTAAGAAATGATTGAACGGGCATCTTGTTAAGTTGAAATTCTCTAGGGTTTAGTCCAAAAACAGTTTTAAAAGCTCTACCATAAGCTTCATGCGAAGAATAATCGTAATCAAAGGCAATATCAATTATCTTCCTATTATTCGCCAAATCTTCCGTAGATAAATACAATCTTCTCAGAAGCATATAGCGCCTAATACTTAAACCCGTTATTTGGTGAAATTTAAAAGAACAATAATAAGGGGAATAGCCCATATAAGTAGATAGTTCATCTAATGAAAATTCATTTCTTAAATTGTCCTCAATCCAATCAATCATAAGCTGTATATGTTCATTCATTTATCTCACTCCTAAAGAAAATTATAAACGGTATCGATTTCTTTCTTTTGATATTTCTTGTGATTTATAAAATTAAATCTCCACAAAAATGCCAAAAAAATAACCTTACATTTCATATTTTATCTTACTCGTCTACTTCCCTTAGTTGAGCTTTACATTTCTAATTCCATACTATCTAACCACTTTCCCAACTATATTTACGCCTTCTAAATCCAATCCAACTGATTCATCGTCTATTTGACAAAAGTAACAACTCTTTGCTAACATTAAGTTGTTACTTTCTAATTTTTGGGTAAATTTTACGCTATACTATAACATAGATAGAGAGACCAATGAGAAAGGGAGATTTTATGAGATCCGGTAAATTATCAAAGATAGGATTGGCTTTAGGATTCATTTTACTATTAGCTGCCTGTGGCTCCGTAGATGCAGACAAAAAAAATAAAGAAGTCAACTTAGCCTATGTAGAATGGGATACTGAAATTGCCTCTACAAATGTAATAGGGCAAGTTCTTGAGGATTTAGGATATGATGTAACACTAACACCCCTTGACAATGGGATTATGTGGGAAGCTATTGCCAACGGAGAGGTTGATGGCATGGTGTCAGCTTGGCTACCACAAACGCATGCCCCACAAGTTGAGAAGTACAAGGATGATTTAGACGATTTGGGTGAAAATCTAACAGGTGCAAAGATTGGTATGGTAGTGCCTAGTTATATGGATGTAAACTCCATCGAAGATTTAACAAATGAAGCTGGTAAAACAATCACAGGCATTGACCCAGGAGCCAATATGACAGCAGCTACAGAAAATGCTTATAAGGATTATCCAAACCTCGAAGGCTGGACTGTACTTACCTCATCTGGAGGTGCCATGACAGCAGCACTTAGGCAAGCGCTTGAGAAAAATGAAGAAATCATCGTTACAGGTTGGTCTCCTCACTGGAAATTTAATGCTTTTGACTTAAAATATTTAGATGATCCTAAAGGTATATATGGAGCTGAAGAATACATTGGTACATTTGCACGTAAAGGATTTAAAGAAGATAATCCGGAAGCATACAGTGTTCTCGATAACTTCCACTGGACTGCAGAAGATATAGAAAGTGTTATGTATGATATTATGGAAGGCACTGGTCCTAAGGATGCTGCAAAAAAATGGATTA
Source organism: Lysinibacillus sp. NPDC048646 (assembly GCF_050272295.1). Classification (NCBI taxonomy): domain Bacteria; kingdom Bacillati; phylum Bacillota; class Bacilli; order Caryophanales; family Bacillaceae; genus Lysinibacillus; species Lysinibacillus sp. NPDC048646. The sequence goes on along the minus strand of NZ_JBNNLZ010000026.1, from coordinate 42,307 downwards.
AAGAAAATGAAGATAAAGTTGCGGATTGGACAAAGGATGTAAAATAGTGCAAATCTCAATTTTTTATTAATGTGCAAGGACTTTTCACATTTACTGTAGCTCGAGGTTACGAAAAACTGCAAATTGAAGCGCTCCCCGATGTTGGACACTATTATTATTAAAGAGCTTGTAAGGATTGAGTTCGGTATTGTACCGGACTTAATCCTTTTAGTTTTGCCTTAATTCGTTTGTGATTGTCGTAATCTATTTTTTTAATTGTTTGGTATTTATATAAAAGGTTGTACCAATTAAAAATAAGCCTAAACAAACGAACATTGCTATACCTGAATATTCATCATCCAATATTGTTGCGCTAACCAGAATAACTAACATCATTAGTACAAGTGTTACATATAAGCCTTTAATGTATTTCATACGTTATACCTCCTCATTAAAACCTTAGTAGCAGTCCTGCTAATTTGATATTCTAATTATTACCAATACTTCATTTTTATCATAACACTAATTTCCTTTTAATTGAAATCAAAATATAAAAATGACCACGTCTGCCGCCTGCACAGGAAATGATTGCGCTAATTGAATACTCACTCCCCTTGTCTTTAACAATGAATACATATGTTTTAATGTAGCACTCTAGAGTAAATATTTTACAACTAAATGGGACTTGCTCCGTCTAATAGTTGAAAGGATTCTCCTAGTCTTTATATAGCTTTCATTAAAGGTCTATTTCACTTTTTTTATAAAAAAGAAATCTCCCCTAAAATAAAATAACCTCTTACCGAAATTTCTCGGCAAGAGATTATTTCTTATTAATTTTCATAATAAGTGAATTTATTTTTGTATAAAAGTTTGATTAAAATAATTGAACTGAACTCTTAATACTACGATTTTTCATTGTCGCCAAAAAGTTGTGCAGTCCGTCTTATCCAAAATATTAAACTCGATTATTTTCTCAAGTAATGAGAAATCAACTGGACTATCCCATGGGATACGTACCAACTGCTTAGTATGATCATAGCCAGCCTGCACAATCTCATCAGAAAAATGAATAATCCCTGCCCTTTCAGGGCCAACAGCCAAATGATGTTTGGCTATGCTAAAGCCAATAATAAATGTGCCATGCTCGCTAAACATAGGCTGATTCCACGCAATTTTCGGCATTAAATTTGGGAATTTGTCCGTTACCCAAGCCAAAACTTCTTCCATTCTTTCCCGATGTTGCGGGTTATCAATATGCGCTAAATATTCTGCAAAAACTTCCATATCATTCTCTCCTAAAATAAAAAATAATTTGAACGATGTAATTTTTTATGCCAAATAACATCAATTGCTCCATTCGCAACCTCACCCGTAACTTTGACAGGATACTTAGACACCTCAAAAATCACCTTTTGTTCAGCCATAGTTTTTTCTTTCTATACGGCTGTGGCGATACTACCCTCATTTCTCCGATTTCCTGTTTAAATCGCTTGATTATTTTTTGAGCTTTTTCTTTTTAAATCGTTTGGATATATATTCACCATCTAACTACTTAAAACATTTTAAACTTCTTAAATTCTATCATTTCCCACAAAAAAACCTCTCACAGGCATCATACCCGAAGAGGTTATCTTTAATCAAACTTTATTCAAATGCATTTTTTAACTAAAAAAACTATACATAACTGTTGGTTTAGAAAAATTTTTGATTCGTTTGGAAGCTGAATCTTCAAAGTAAACGCCGTTGCTCATTGTTTGCATATTAGAATTCAGCAAACGTTCTTATAATCTAAAGGGGTATTTCATCGTAACTTTATTTAAAAAGGTATGACTTTATTTCAAATCTGCAATAACTGAAGAGTTCCAATAAAGTTGTTTACTATAAAATGTTCAAACCCACATTCTAAAACACTCTATAAAATTCTGAAACTTCGGTCGGAACGTGCAGTCTGGATAGCCTGTGATAATACCACGAGCTGCGATGTCTTCAATCATATCCTTAGCCCAGTTTTCGTGGAGATATCGTTGAATGTAATAGTAGGCTTTGGATCTACAGGTTTTTCTGATTGCTCTGGCCCTTCAGGTGTTGGCTCTATTGGTGCTGGTAAGGGTTTCCGTCTTTTAAAACAAAAGCAGTTTTACTTTCCACACCTGTAGCAGATATGGACTTTATACCATACGTGTATACTTTACTATTGTTTGCAATAGTATCTACATAAACAGTATTACCTTGTGTGTTATAAACCACGTCTACTATATTTTTAACGTCTTCATATGATCCTTCTTTTTCTCCATCAAATCGGTATATTACATATTTCCTTGGTTGCGTACTATTTTTATCTGTAATAGTAAGCTTCATGCCGGAGGACTCTTTACTCAATGCAACATCGGTTGGACTTAAAGGTACAGTAGAGTCTTTCCAAAAAGTTGAAGGTGTTAATGCTTTATAATTGTATAGTTGCTGATTTAGATAAGAAGAATATCCAAGAGCGTTATTGTTAATGCTTTTTAGAGAAAAATGCATTTGTCCTTGTGCATTTTTATTTGCTCTGTTAGCGATTACTTGGCTGATCAGTTCCGTCTTATTTTTCCATGCAGGATCAGAATCATTTCCAACTTTATAATCTGCCGTGCCAATATATAGATTAACAGGATGAGCTTTTGCGTACGTTTGAACTTCTTTTCCCCACCAATCTAATAAAACAGAGTAATTGGCTACTTTATGATTTCTAGACCAATAGATTTGAGGAGTAATGTAATCGATACTGCCATCTTTAATCCATTGTCTTGTATCAGCATAGATATCATCGTAGTTACTCATTCCATTTGTATTACTACCAGTGGAATCTTGCGCTTTGTTTCGCCATATTCCAAACGGAGATATTCCATATTGAACATGAGGTTTAGTTGCTTTAATGCTTTCATAAACCTTTTTTACTAATTGATTAACATTATCTCGGCGCCAGTCTTCAATTTTTTTGAAAGAGCTACCATACTTTTTAAAAGTTTGTTGATCTGGAAAAGTCTCACCTTTAATTTTATAAGGATAGAAATAATCATCCATATGTACAGCGTCGATATCATAGTTGCTGACTAATTCTTCTATAGTTGATATTAAGTAATTTTGAACTTCTGGTAAACCAGGATTTAAGTAGTATTGTTTACCGTATTTCACTATCCAGCTAGGATTTTTACGAGCTACATTGTCTGTAGCTAGATCAGACAACGCGTGCGAAGGCATAGTGACTCTATATGGATTTACCCATGCATGAAGTTCTAACCCTCGCTTATGTGCTTCGTCCAGCATGATTTGCAAAGGATCAAAACCTGGGTTGGTTCCTTGTTTTTTGCCGGTTATGTACGATGACCATGGAGCAAGCTTAGACGGGTACAATGCATCATTTAAAGGCTTCACTTGAAAAATAACTGTATTAAAGTTAGCGGCTTTTAATTTGTCTAAAGTACTTTGAGCCCATTGAGTATATTGGGCTTGACTCATACCTGCCTTCATATCAATATTAGAGACTGATGAAATCCAGGCTGCACGCATTTCATTTTTGGGTAGTGAATTAGCTGTAGCCTTTTGATTTGTAAAAACAGGGATAAGTAAAAGTAAAACCAAAAAAGTTACTAAGCTCTTACCAAAAAAATTTTTAAACATAAATAATAAAATCTCTCCTTTTTTAAATAATTATTTTTTATAATAATTTTTCAACAACTAATTCTCAGCTGTTAAAACCTAGCTGTTACTATAACCTAAGTAAATACCATATCAGCCTATTCTATAAAAGTAGGAACTGATTTATCCTTCCAAAAAGTGTCTTACAGCAATTAGGTCAGTAGCGTTTTGTCGGCAGGACCCTCTATTGGTAATTTCAATTGTTTGCGAAGCTCGTTGGATAATTTTATTCTTGTTTCTTCGCTCACTATATAATACCACAAATCCCCAATTCCCCCCCTTCACCGGTAATTTCCATTTGTTTAATATTTTTGACGCCACTTTTATGAGAGCGTTGAATAGCTATCATTTGATCAATTGTTAAGTTCGTTTGAATATTTTTCTTAACAACTAAGAGGTGATTTTTATCAAACTTTATTATAAATGATCAATCTTTTTTATAAAACTACAATAAAAGAGTTCTTTCTTCCATAGATATTAAAAGTTAAATCATTCATTATTGATGCAGGGCATGGCGGTAAATACGATGGCACAACATCGGGTTCTCGAAAAGAAAAAGTAGTGACTTTAAACATGTCTAAAATTCTTGAAAAGAAATTAAAAGCTAAAGGGGCAACGGTTTACATGACTCGTACCACTGACAAACTGCTCCACATGAAGGGGATTTTGCGATCATCCGTGATAGTGTATTATTTTTAATAATCAAAAAAACACCGTTATCCATAGTTAAATTTTATCAATACTGGATTTTATCGTATTTTTATGGTATCTTCTTTTAGGTATTCATACATAAAGGAGAGGTAAAATGAAATTTTTAAAAGGCCTAATTGGCGTAGTAATTTTAGCTGTTTTAATCAATGGTGGTTTGTGGTTGTACTGGAAAAATGCGAACAGTGAAGAACATGCCGAAGTTGAGAAACTTGAAAAATGGTTTGACAAAGCAGACGAGACATTAAGTAGTTTAGAAAAACAAGCAGGTAATACAGATTCAGACGAAGAATATGACGCCATTTTAGAAGAGTACAACACTTTATCAGATGAGTATAATAAAAATATAGGTCATTACAACGAATCGATTGAAGTATTAAATGATGAATTTTATTTGATCCCATTCTCAGTGAGAGGTAGTAAATAGTATAACTTCATGGGGGACCGTCAGGAAAATGCGGATTTACTACTTTAAGCATTTTAAGAATTAAAAATGTTTAACTTAACAACGATAAGAGATTTTGAGACCTGTATATGAGACGTTCAAAACCCTTTAATTACTGTTAATTAACGTTGTAAATTGTCAAAATCCTGGCGCTACCCTTAAACATTCTTTTAAACTAACCTACCCCGTTAGCCATCCATGAAGCGAAAAAATTAGCACTTCACCACAGAATACGAAAGATAATAAAGTTCTTTCATGGGAGTACACAGATTTTTTCTACAAATACTTCAACTAAACTCCGTTAGCTATCCATGTCGCGTAAAATCAACGCTACACCACAGAAAATGAAAGATTATTACGTTCTTTCATGGGAGTTCAATAAAATTAGCTTGATTACGACCAGAATGTACCACTTCCGTCATCTTTTTCACCAGTGATTTCCACAAGGCTTACTACCTGTTGCCACCGCATTTACCAATGGGGTAATATTTAAAATAACGAGTGATAAAAAAGCCTAATTCCTGCTTCTTTTTGGCTAGGAATTAGGCTTTTGGTCTTCCACTATCGCTCCCGATTGCTGAACATTAGATCTACATAAAAGTTAAATATTCGCTAATATTAACGATTTAAACTTTCTATAAACTCTTCTGATTCCTCAGCTATTCGCTCATAGTCAATACTATGAACATAGTGAGATGAATCTAACTCAATTAATTTACCATTATAAATCATACTAATAAAGTCATTTTGAATGCCATTCCACGTTTTAATATCAAAACCTGTTCCCTCACCATTGGATGAAAACAAAAGTATAGGAATGTTCGGCATTCCAACTTTTTTGACTTTTTGTGCATTTGCTTTTATATTATTTATTTCATTGATCATATCTTTAGTCAAGGTTCTTCGATAAAAAATTACTTTATACAACTTTTTCTCTATATCTGTTAAATTTCCATATTTTATCGCGTCACTTTCCGATAGATTTGGAAACCACCTGGTTAACCCAGTATTTGCAGCTAAAGCACCTAATCGAACGAGGAACATATTGATATCTAAATCTTCATATGCAGTTGGAACAGCCATATCTAATCCAATGATAGCTTTTATTTCATCCGGGTAGTCTTGCGCCCATTTCAAGGCTTCAATGCCGGACATAGAATGAGGAAATAAAATATATGGTCCTTCAATTCCTGATTTAAAAAGAGCTTCTTTTGTTTCAGCTAGAATTGTATCAATGTCTCGATCAGTATCTGTGACTTCGCTAAATCCATAACCTGCCTTTTCAACAACAACAATTTTATATTTATCGCTTAACAAGGAATAAAGTGATTTAAAATCTAATGCAGGTGAGCTCGTACCACCACCAGACATAAAAATAAGAGTACCTTCTCCTTTTCCTTCTGTATAAACGTGCATTTGATGACCATTAACTTCTACAAGTTGTCCAATCGGAACAAATAGTTCTTCTTCTTTTGACAATTGTATTTTATGATTAATAAAGCTCACAGAAAGAAACAACACAAAAAACGAAATAATTACTGTAAATATTATCAACACAATACGTTTAAATCCTCTTTTCATATTTCACACCCATATTCTGCATTTTATAGCAGATTATTTCCTACCTTATTCTACATAATGGCCCGATTGCGGAAAGAACGAATATCTTACACTAGATGCCTTTCTCCTATTTTTTTAGTTGTGATACTTATATATTGAACGAAACCGAGACTCGTTAAAAGAAGTAGTAAATTATTTGTATAAAATCAAAAAAAGTATATTATGTATGGACCTTCCATCTCATAATATACTTCTCAAGTGCTTCCTTAAAGCTTATTGCAGAAGCCTGCCCTAGTAAGTTCAAGAAAGAAAAAAAGAGCTGTATATGCAACTTAATGATCTTCAAGTAAAGCCCTCCGAAAGTTCAATAAAATACTCGACCCATGGCTAATGGATCGAGTTTTAAATTTGATTTTATTTATTCAGCTTATATTTACCGTTGAATGTCAGTACCAGACTTTTTTATCATTCAACATCAGTATACAACTTTTTTGTGCAGTATATAACTTTATTGTAAAGTATGCGACTTTTTTGTCCAGTATACATCTCTATTGTCATTCAACAATAGCGCCCGTTTGTTCAATAAGAAAGAAGAAAGAGTGTTACCGCAGTAACCCACATTCTTAAACTCAAGTACCCTTTAGCTTAATAAGAAATTTCCTTATTCAAATACAACCATTTCTCCGACATCTATAAACCCAAAGCGCTTATAGATATTTTTCCCATCCTCTGATGCTTGTAAGACAACGGGTTTTTGTTTATCTTTTGTTTGAGTAAGAAGGTATTGAAACATTTCACTGCCATATCCTTTACTTCTAAATGTTTCTTTTGTCATAACATCATAAATACCATAACTTTCTTTGCTATCTATTAGTAAACCAGTAGATACAGTTATTTCACCGACGCGTCCAATAAACATTTGAATTTCTGAACCTAAATTCACTTCAGAAAACTTATTAAAATAATTTTCTAACGCATCTTTTTCTGGTGTACCTTCAAATAGGCTCATAAAAACCTCTTTATATTCCTTAAGTTCTTCAAAATTTCTCACGTGAGTAATCATAAGCTGATGGGACTTTCTTTGACCAACATTAAGAGTATTTTCAAGTTTCATCATTACATTACGTTCTGCTTCTTTTAGGTCGTATTCTTGCATCAGGTCTTGCCAGCCAGCGTTCAAATACCGGGAGTCAATCCATGTACTAAAGGGATATTCTTTAAGAGACATATTTTCGATGCTACTTCTAATATTAAATGCATTTTTTATATGTGAAGATTTCGGCAAAAGTACATTGAATGTATCAGTCGGTATTTCTGTATTGGCCAAAACAAAATCTTCTTCTTTGATAAGCTTTCCATTAACCGCATGAGTGAATATTCTTATTTTTTCTTCAAGATTGTTTATAACTAATTGTTGATTTGCAATCATTTCTTTGCACCTCCAATTAAATTCAGCGCGCGCTCTTTTTTATTATAGGAGCAATTCAATTATAATAAAACAATGTTCACAGTTTTTATATCCTCCCATAATTTTCAGAAAACGTAAAGCGCACTTGTTTATTTACTCCACAATCTGGCCGATTGTTGAATAGAATGACTCGCATTCTTTAAATAACTTTATTATTTTTTAAACGACTTTATTGTAAATTAAACAATTTTTTTGTCACTCTACAAATAATGAATACAGAGAATAAGGTTGTACAAAAATGATAGTAAAAACCTTCTTTTCACAATTGGAAAATAAACTGATACATATTTTTTGATGATAAAGAAAAAGTTATTTTAATATCCTTTTTTTAGTAGTATTATGTAATGGTATAAATAAATATTTTTTAAGAGAATTAAAATTTTATTCAAAAAGGATTTATTCTAAAAGGAGTATTTTTATAAAAATGTTAGGTTTATTTATAGGTATAGTACTTATCATAATAGGATTTTTTATAATTCCTATTGGCTTTGTTCAATTAAAAGATGAATTAGGGGATTATAGTGATAAGCCAATATATAAAAGAATTTTTGTTTATACTATTGAAATTTTTAGTTTCTTAAATCTTAGTAACATCATTGGTTGGTTATTGGGTATAGGGTTTTTACTAGTTATTTCAGGTTTCTATTTTGTAATTTTATTTTTTTCTAAATAATAATACTATTTATGGTAATTTTAAATATAAATACTATATTAGTAAAAATTCAGTTGGATAAATTTTATTATATTTTTATAGTCTAATGTTGGAGTAATACAAGTACAATTACAAAAAATATTGCAACGTCATCTGCTCAGGGAGCAGCAATTGGTGGTGTTGCTGGAACAGTGAAATACGCAGCTGGTTCTGCAGCAAAATATTTTGGATTGACAAAGTAAGTAATAATAATTAAAACTGGATGCGGAATTACATAAATGAGGATACAGTTTACCATTTTTGGGGGTGCTAACTTGATTAACTCGATTACTATTTGTGAAAATATAACTGAAGAATTTAAATCCGTTAACGAAAAAAATATTTACACCAAAAGATGCTCATGTTTGTGCTTTAATTGAGTTAAGTAAAATAGAAGAGGATACATACATTAATATAGAATGGACAATTGATGATAATAAACAAGAAATAATCGGCATTTATCAACTACCTTTAATCGGGAAAGAAGATGGTTCTAGATTTACTGTTGCAGGTTTAGATATTCAATTGTTGTTATCAGAGAATATATGTTATTGAACTATCGCCCCCTATAGTATTTGTTCACAATGTTATTCTTTTCCCACTTCATTTAATAAAAGAATGCTACCCCTTTAGTTACATAAAAAAAGGCTCCCCTTTTTCAAGGAAAGCCCCTAAGTACAATACTGCTTTATTTAATTAGTAAATTAACAAATGTTTTAATTATTAGAGATCTCATAATACGTATCATAAAGGTTTTTATAGTTATCTTTTAGTTTAGTAATGTTAGTGGAATCATTTGAAATAATATCAATAACATCACTACTTACATATAATAAATATTCATTGGAATAGAATGAAATATATGCTCCTGCTATTCCATTTTTAACATTAAAACAGTAATTATATACATCTAAAGGATCTAAGTTTTTTATAGAAGCATAAATTACTCCATCATTTGTATCGCCTTCTAATACTACATCCTCTTTCCAATTTTTCAAATGAATAATTTGACCAATCTTTGTTTTGGCTGACTTACGTTTTTTATTGAAAATATATTCAGAAACAAAGATAGCATTAATATCTTTATTCCCATTAAATATTTGATTAATAATTAATTGTAGGTTAACACTACTTAGCTCCTCAATATCAAATCGTATCCGATTGTCTTCATGAACTTGGAAAAAAGGTGTCACTTGAGTACAGTCAAAGTCAATATTAAAGTCTTTTAATTTTACCAAAGTGTATCAATCTCCTATTTTATTTAATTCGGCATCATAGGTTCCTGAACGTGTTTTCTTTGAACCTAAATTTTTTATAGAGTCGGCGCCTTTCCATACTCCTCCATTATGACCATCTTGATCTATTGAAATATATTTAGGTTTTCCTTTTTTATTATAAAATATTTTAGCTCCATGTGAATATTGGTTTTCAACTAAAGAATACCCTAAATCTTTAGCTGCTTCTTTAGCTACAGCTGGGACTGAGCGAATCATAGAAGCAACAACACTTTTTCCCCATTTTTTCAAAGCTTGTTTAAGACCCTGCTTTGCTATAAACCCAACGATAACACCAACTACTGGCCAAACAGATGCCTGTAACTCTGCACTATCATACAGATATTCTTCTCCAGTTTCATGGTCAATAAAGCTCGCTTTAAAATTATCTTCATCAGTAATTGATAAAAGCGTAACATCGAATTTTTTATCAACAGAATTACCATATTTATCATCTAAGTTGGCACTTACTGTTATAGTATCTGTATCTTCATTAAACTCTAACATACTAATAATAGTAATTTCTTCTGTATTTAAACTAGATTCAACGTATTTAGAGTCGCCTTCTATAAAATAATTATGCTCTACTATTTCACTATTAGAAACTAAATTATTCTCTTCCGTATTAAGTTGAACTAGTTCTGGCCCTTCATTTTCAATCGATGTTGCATACCCTACACCACCATAAGCTATAAATAATGACACAGAAAGTAGTATCGCTATGAATTTTTTCATTATTCTTCCCCCTTATATTGTATTAATCCTTTCCCATAAATACTTGTAGGACCAAGTTCTAATGCATGGGAATTTAAGTATTCAGTAATTTCTTCGTTATTCAATGATGTTTTAAGCAAAGATATAATTCCTGTAGCATACGCTGTAGCGAAAGATGTTCCAGTTTTTTTATTAATTTTCCCATATTCATTTAGAACAGGAACGTCCACGCCTGGGGCTACATAATCAACTTTTCCTTTTCCTGCATATATAAAAATGTCTTTTTGCTTATCAATTGCAGAAATAGATAGAACTTCTTTATATTTAGCCGGGTAATCTGTTGATAATCCAATTGTATTTCCTGAAGCCGCAACTAATATAATTCCTTCTTCTTGGGCTCTTTGTATAACTTCATGAAATTGAGGATCATCCTTTGAAAAACCATAACTCATATTAATAATGTCAACTTTGTTCTCTATAGCCCATTTTATACCCGAAATTGTATGTTCGATATCGCCTAAACCGGTGTTGTCTAACACCTGAACATCATAAAGTTCAACTTGGTTATTGATACCAATAGGGAATTTTTCAGAAGATGTACTTGCTATAATACTGGCAATCATTGTACCGTGATTGTTTAAAGGATTTACTTCTGAAGAATTATCAATTGCATTAAAACTTTTTACAACACGAGAACTAAGTTGAGGAATATCTTGATTAATACCACTATCAAGTATTGCTACCTTAACAGGTTTTCCCCTTGATACTTGTTCGACCTCAATAGGTATAATTGTACATATGGCCCAATTTTTTTTACATGCTATATTCTCTTTAATATCTGTCGAATCACAACCTCCAATCAATACTAAAAGAAAAAGTAGCAAAAACTTCCTCTTTTTCATTAAAACCTCCTAATTTTGTATTTCTTACCACTAAGTTGCACTATATCATTATTTTTAAAAATAAAAGGTTTATATTCATAAATACACCAAAAAAGTATAATATCAACAACTATTTGTCATTGAACATGTTACGATTAAAAGATACGAAATTTTCAAATTTAGAATTGCCCCATTTAAAAACAGGTTAAGAGAATAGACTGTAGTCAACACCACCATCATATGTCGAAAAGGCAAGGTTTGTTGTTTTCATTAATATTTTTCTTCAATAAAATTTATAAGAGATATCCTACTTACACAAATCTGCTGCGTTTTTCCAATAAAAAAGTTGCTACCATAGTGCAGCAACCTAAAAATACTTCTTATATAGTTCCCGACTAAAATTACCAGTTAAAAACGTATACACTCTCGTTTTTTTCTTTTCTCATGACCCATGAGATTTTGAATAACCTATTACGAGGAAAACACTCTTATCTTTAGTTTTAAAGCCGAATCTCCCTTAGTGTAGGGAAATTCGGCTTTTATGTTCCAAATATTGTCTTATTGTATATTTTCGTTATTTAAACAACTATAAGTGTTTCTCGCAACTTTTTTACAATCGTCGCGACTTTATTTTAAACATCGTATCTTTTTTATAAACATCGCAACTTTATTTCAAATCTACAATAATGTATACGCACAACTCAATTGTACCCCGAAAACGTTTCAAACCAGTATTTTTACGTCTCAAAAATACCTCTACCAACAACTTAGTAGTACCCTATAAAACCTATAATCTTTTTTATTCATACAACTCAATCGTACCCTAATGGATTCTCCTTCTTATATATCCTTTCATGAAAGTGTTCATGTATTTCTATGTATTCTCTAGTCTTTTGAAGATTCGGTAATCCTGCTTTGATATTTATATTGTCAACTGCTCTTAAGATCGACCAGTATACTTTGGCTTATTTTTAATAATTGCATTACTAACAATTGCTTTTAAATATAATAGTACTTGTCTATCTCAGTGTATTAGTTCAACAATATGCGAGTATTAAGAAACACGGGGCTATTTAACACCAGTGATATTCAAGCAGCAGTCATTATAATAATGCTCTAATATAGTGTGGACATATCATAGTAGAAATATAATAATCGTCAAATTTTTTATAATTTATTATAAAATCTAAAACTAAATAGTTCGGATATTATAAAAAAGAATGTTTTTATTACTTATATAAAATAATCATACTTTTCTTCCCTATAATTAAAAAGAAATTATGGAGATAGAAATATAACTAGCTATTTAAAGAAAAGAGAAGAAAAGAGGAGTTTGAAGCTATGAAACAACAAATTTTAGAATCTGATGTTATAATCTCAGATTCTGATAAAACAATTTTATTTTTAATTTCCAAAGAATATACAAATAAACAACTCGCATCTGAACTTAATTATTCAGAAAGAATGATCGAACATAAAATTAATAAGTTATTTAGAAAATTTAATGTGTGTACCCGAGTTGGGTTAGTATCGAAAGCATTTCAATTAAAAATACTTTCAATTTACAATCAAAACATTGTGGAAACCCACAATATCAAAAAAACAATAAATATGTAATTATATTATACATAAATACATATTTTAGTATTTATGTATAATAATTATTTAAGAGGAGGAAGATTTATGGGTAATTTAAGAAAAGCAATTTTAGCTGGTGCTTTAGCATGCGGTATTGGAGCGGTAGGAACTGTAGGAACTATTGCAGCTTCTGGAGCAGCTCCATTTGGATTTACATCAAATAATAACGTACAGGTAACTGCAGATGCATGGTTTACACCATCAGTTAAAACTACAAGTTCTCATGGTTACGATTTAACTGCAGGGAAAAACGTTCAACAATCATACGTGCGAATCCAGGAAGGTAATTATGACTCTGGTCGTGTAAATTCTACCGCTGCTTCTAGTAAAACTGATTCAAATGTGTATCATGCATACCACTCTAAAATGAACGCACCATTTTCAACTGCCTACACTAGCTATGGTTGGTATTACTTTAATTAATTTTCATTCTAATATAATGTCCATTCTATTTTAGAATGGACATTATTTACAATTGGAGAAATATACTATGACATTTTTTAATAGATCTATCTACATAATTATTTACCTTGTTGCTGTTTCTACATTTACTTGTTTGGCATTCTCATCTATATTAACCTCTTACGAAAATACAAAGAATTTGCAAAATGGGTTAAGTGAAAACAGCATACAAGTTTCAATTCAGTCTAATATGGGTGAAACAAATTTAACAAATAATGATATGTTGGATAAATTGGTGAACGCTTCCGATTCCTTTTTGCTTTATAAAGAACTTGGAACTTATTATGGTAAAGAAATATATTTACATAACACTATATTTCCTTTTGAAACAGCAAGTAATAGAAAAGACATTAATTTCTTTATAGATTCTATTATCATTGACCAGGCACTGTTAAATAATACAATCACCAAAAATGATACTCAATATTTCTTATTTAAGGGAAAGTATTATGAAGTTATTGATTCATTTATAAAGGTGAAAAAAGATATCAATCAAGATAGTAGTTTTTTTACTGCACTAAATATTCAAGATTCTTTAATTGGCAATTATGTAATAGATGGTATCCCTAAACAAACACTTGAAAATATATTAAATGAATTTGTTGCTACATTTAATGGAGACTTAACGTATTCCATAGACAGCTTATCTTTGAATTTTAAAGATAGAATTTCATTGGTTTTCAAAGATCAAATCCTAATTATTTTTATTTTACTCCTAACAATCTTATTAATTGTAATGAATACCATTGGAACTATTATAGCTTGGATTGACTCTCGAAAAGATGAAATTAAAACAAGATACTTAGTCGGGGCCAGCTCTTTTCAAATCCAATTTTGGTTATTAAAAGAGTATTGGTTAATATTAATATCTAGCTTTTTAATAGGGACCATAGCGGCTATTATCGTTTTCAATTTTGGTTTTTTAAATTACCTTATTAAAGAAGTTAATATATATGGAATTTTCATTTCTTTATGTTTCTGCTTTTTCATCGGTACCCTAACAGCCATAATATCAATCACTTATCATTACACGAAGAAGAGCTCCATAAGAAAGGATGTTAAACAATGATGAGTCAATTTTTATTATCTTTATCTGATATTTGGCGAAAAAAGGGGACCACTTTTATATTACTCATACAGTTGAGTATGTTATTGATTATTATTAACCTTGTTATGCTGAGTTTTAATGACCTAAATCGTATGAAGGAAGAAGTACAAAGATTAAATTCAAGCGAAGAAATCTATTCATTTATGGATTTTACTGATGAAACTCAAATAAACGAATTGCTTAATGAGGAAAGTAGAGTAAAGGATTTAACTGATCTTTATGACTATATCTTTTCTAATAATGATTTCCAAGCGTTTTCTCTCTATTCAGCAACAAAACCTTTTGATAGTGCGACATTACAAAATATTGATGTAAATAATATAACAGTTATACAAAATACAGCATTAATTAAATTTATTTATACTAATGAATTATTTATTAATTATTTTCACATTGCAGTAGAACAAGGAAAGTTATTTTCAGATGTTGAGTATACAAAAAAAACAGAAATTATTCCCATAGTAATCGGCAATAAACTTCAAAACTATTTACAAATTGGGCAACGCATTACGGACATAAGTGGGCAACAATATGAAGTAATTGGCATTTTGAAAGAAAAAACCAATTATATAGATATTATGTCTTCGCGAGAATTTGAAAGTTTGGATTATATGATTATGCTACCTCAAAATAAACATAATTTTGTATCTAATACTTATTTGGATTCCATTATTAATAAAGCTTATGTCGTTTCTGATAGTGAGAGTAATGTGGAAAAAATCATAAAATATGCGGCAAGTTTAGATACGTACTCCTTTGCTTATAAAAGTATGTTGCAACAATTAGATGTTGTTGTGCGTGATAAAGAAAAATGGATTCAAATGCAACTACTCCTTTTAAGTTTAGTTATTATCTTTACATTTATAAGTGTAACAGTTTCATACTTACAGTTTATTGAAAAGCATATCTATGAGTTTGGAATACACATATTATCAGGAGCAACTATCAAAGATTTAGCTTTACGAATTTGTTTCCAACTAATCCCGTTATTTTTAATTAGTGATGTGATTGTTATAAGTATTTTTAGGGAATTTGCTGTTGCTAAAAACACTCTTGGGATTACTATAATATTGGGTATAGCACTTTGTATAATTCCTGTTACTAAAATTAGTTTAATAAAAATGACTTCGATGTTAAGGTGGAAAAACAGATGAGTATAATACAAATTAAGGATTTATCTAAAATTTATAACACTAAGGATAATTCTTTATATGCATTAAAAAATGTATCATTAAGTATTGATAAAGGAGAAATGGTAGCGATTATAGGGACCTCTGGTTCAGGAAAATCAACTTTATTAAATATTTTAGGTTGTATAGATTCTCAAACCAGCGGCGCCTATTTTTTGGACAATCAATCTGTCGAAAGTAAATCGAAAAAAGAACTGGCTGAAATGAGAAATAATTATTTAGGATTCGTAATGCAAGATTTTGCTTTAGTAGATTATTATTCTGTAAAGAAAAATGTTACATTACCCTTGATTTACTTAAAAAATAAAGAATTAAGAAAAAAAAGACAAAAAGATTTAAATGGATTACTTGAAAAAATGCATATTAAAAAAAAGATTGGAGAAAAAGTAGCGTATTTATCAGGTGGGCAAAAACAACGAGTTGCAATAGCCAGGGCATTAATTAATAACCCTGAAATTATTTTAGCAGATGAACCTACTGGATCATTAGACCAAAATACTTCAAAACAAATTATTGAACTCCTATTATCGTTAAATAGAGAAGGGAAAACAATCATAATTGTCACTCATGATCCTATGATTGCTTCTTATTGCAACCGTGTTATTCGTATAGAAGATGGGGTAGTTAGCGATTAATCTTATTTTGAATTCTTAAAAGGGGGCTTGTTTTGAAGATGGAAGAAAAATCAAACAACGAAATAGGAGCATGGTTGAAAATTTTTATAATTGGATTTTTGTGTTTAGTAGGAATTCGCTATTTCTTATTGACTCCTATTGTTGTAGACGGTGCCTCAATGAATCCTACGTTTAATGATGGTGATAGAGTAGTAGTAAATAAAATTAGTTCAACCATTACTGGTTATGAAAGATTTGATATAATTGTATTCAAATTTACAGGAAACACTCATTATATTAAGCGTATTATTGGAGTCCCAGGCGACCATATTGAGTACAAGAACGACGAATTGTATATAAATGATAAAAAATACGAAGAGCCATATCTTGATGAATTTAAATTTTCATTAAAAGATAATGAACCTTTTACAGAAAATTTCACGCTTGAAGCAAAGTTAGGAGAAGTAGTTGTACCTGAAGGACACTATTTTATACTAGGAGATAACCGTAGAAATAGCGTAGATAGTCGAGTTGATAAAGTAGGGTTTGTTTCGAGTGATCAAATAATCGGTACAGCAAGTTTTATTTTTTGGCCGCTGGGTACTCGGGAATAATAGAGAACTATTATTAAATATTATATGTTTTATTAATAAAACAACAGTCCATTCGAGTAAACAAATAAAATCATTTAAATAAAAATGATTTTATTCTCTCTATTTGAATGGGTTTTTATGTTTTTAACGTTTATTATAAATATTTAAACGTTTATTATATAAAAAGTATTAATTTGTAAATTTAATGTTAGAATAATAATTGTCTGAAAAAATTATAGAAAATAGTAAGAGAATAAGTTCGTTATGAAAACAGCCTATTTACTAGCAAGGGAGGGATACTGGATATACAAGCTAGAAAATGCTCTATTTAACTTATTAAATCAAGAAGATTACTCCATTCTAGAAAGAGAAAAATTAAAGTTTGGTATCAAAATAATACTATCTGAATTTAATAAACTCCTCATTATCTATGCAATAGCTTTTTTATTAGATTGTGTTATTCCAACTTTGATTACACATCTAACCTTCTTTTTTTTAAGACAGGTTTGTTTTGGATATCATTTTAAAAATTTGTATATCTGTATCGGGTGGAGTATTTTTGCATTTCCAATTACGGTTCATTATTTAGCTGAATCGCTTACAAATTTCTCAACAACTTTACTATTTATACTGTTTTGCATTACATGCTTGTTATTATATAAGCTGGCTCCGAAAGGTACTGAAAATCAGCCTATTATTAATCAAAATCACCTAAATCATTTAAGGGATAAAATGAAGTTACGCTTATTAGTAATAGTTGGTTTGTTTTTTTTAAGTCCATTCAAAATAAAAGTCTTTATCGAATACGGAGTATTTTTAGAATCAATCATGTTACTGTTACAAATAACAAGGGAGCGACATTAAATGAACAATGAAAAAAAAGGTTTTAATATTGATTATTTTATTTCAAAATTATCTCAATTAGTTGTTGCAGCTGGGGGAATTGCAGTTGTACAATCTTGTACACTAATATTCCATGAAAAAAAGGTTCCTAGTGAGCTGTTAAATGACAACCAATTTACAGTTGAATAATAACTTAGGTGACAATGATGAATTTATTAGTATTCATAACTGAATTTACTTTATTTTTCTTTGCAGTGACCTACACATCAGAAATAAAAAGTAGTATTAAAAGTATCTTAATCTATATCTTATTTGCCATAATACCTACCATACTAATCTTTCAATTTATAGGGCAATGGCACGGAATCCTCTTTTTGGTGATTAGTTCTCTTATTTTCTTTTTCATCATATCAAAAACTTTTCTTGTCTTAATACATATCTGCTTCGTATTGATTATTGGAATACTTTCTGACAATATAGCACAATTTATCACTATTGATAGTTTTTCTCGATTATTGGAACACTATATTATCTTTTCAGCTTTATTTATTGTATTCATCATCATCTATAAAATCTCAACTCAAACCATTTATAAATTAATTGGTGAAGTTAAATCTGTTCTTTTATTCACTTTTTTCATATCCATAATGACAATGTCGACATTTTATATCAATATTTTTTTAACGGATTATTTTTCTCAAACTTCTATTTTAAAATTTAATATTTATATTCAAATTACCTATTTCGCTATTCTTTTATTAATTTTGATCTTAACGGTTATCAACCTAAAAAAAGAAAATAAATGCCGTGAAATTGAGTTCGAAACAAAGCAATTTAATAACTATATGCATTCACTTGAATTAATTAATAATGATATGCAAAAGTTTCGTCATGATTACGCGAATATCTTATTTACTATGCAAGGATATATAGAATTAAACGACTTTAAAGGTTTAAAGGTTTATTTTAAAGAACATATCTTGACAGCGGAAGAAGATACATTAAAAAGGAATAAAAATTTAGCAAGTTTATCCAAATTGCAGGTCACAGGGATAAAAGGTTTGATTTTAACAAAGCTATTTCAAGCTGAAAAACAAGATATTATATTTAACATTGAAATTCCAGATGTTATTGATGAATTTGATATGAATATAGTTGACTTAGCAAGAATTATTGGAATTTTTTTTGATAATGCTATCGAGGCAAGCAGTTCATGCCAACAGTCTAAAGAAATCAATGTAGCACTCTTTAAGGGTTTGTCTAATTCTTTAATTTTTATAATTGAAAATACCTTTGATGATCATTCAGTCCCAATAGACCAGTTATTTAACGATGGATTTTCAACCAAAAAGAATGATCGTGGAAAGGGGTTAAATACCGCTAAACGAATTATCAATAGCTATCCCAATATAATGCTTAACACAAATGTTAGCAGCGGTACTTTTACACAAATAATTGAAATTAATGAAAAATGAGGTGTATTATGAAAATTGTTATTTGTGAAGATAATCCACAGCAACAAAAGGTTATTTTTACAAAATTAAAAAATTATTCAATGATTAATCATCCGAGTGTTGAAATTGTATTAGTTGCTTCCAATGCAGAAGAAGTTTTGAAATTTATGAATAACAACAAAATAGATTGTTACTTTTTAGATATTGACCTAGGGATAGGAAGCAATGGACTTGAACTAGCGGCTAAAATAAGAAAACAAGATGTTCTTGCGAGTATCATATTTGTTACGAATTATTCAGAAGCACTAAGACTTACATTTAAATATAAAGTAGCCGCATTAGATTATATTGTGAAACAAGTGGACCCAGGTTTTTCAGATTCATTAATTGGCGCTTTTGAAAGTTCTATACAACGATATAACCAATTAGGACAGACCAAAACCATGAATTTATTTCAAATAAAGATGGGTGAATTAATAAAAAATATTCCATACGAAAATATTTATTACTTTGAAACATCCGAAAATATCCATAAAGTCCGTTTATATGAACAGAATGGAGTATATGAATTTTATGAAAAATTAAAAAACATTGAGCAAATTAATCCAATTTTTTTTAGATGCCATAAAAGTTATATTATCAATATTCAACATGTTGTCCAAATTAACAAAAAGAGTAGGACTATCGAAATGGCAAACGGAACAGAATGCCCAGTATCTATTAGAGCATTAAGAATTATCCAAAATAAAATGACTGAAAATTTATGTAGAATTTAGTATATCTTTTTTTCAAATCAATTAAGACTGCTAAATCATTTTTTGAATTGCTCCTTGAGGAAAAAACAATAAAATAATTACTCTACTGGAAGTAATCTGGAGGGAATCCATACTAGTATAATGACATTAAAAAAGGAAAATATAGATTTTTTTACAATATGTTTTTGGAGCTTAATCCGTATGTTATAATTGAATTCATATATATGTAATGAAAATTAAATGGACGAGAATGTGCTGAATCACCACTAGTTCAACCTAAGGGAGGGCAATAGCATCTAATTAGATGTATTAAATTTATGAATAAACTGAAACAGTTTTTTACAAAGGTCAATAAAATTGAAACTTTTTCACCATACTTCTTTTTACCTTTTATATTTGTACTTTATTTTTTTACAAGTTTATTTGATTTCCATCGGTTCGACCAATTTAAATTAAGCGAGTCGATTTGGCCGGTTGTTATTTTAGCGCTTGTATGTTATTACATAGGTGTGTATATTATTGACAAACTACAATGGACGATTCCATCATTCGGTTTGTCTTTCTTGGGGAAATATGTGATTCAATTCATTGTACTATTAACAATGATTGGATTAGTTTGCTTTTTAAAGTTGATATTTGATGGTGGCTTAGGTATTTCTGATGAATCGAATCGTCGAAATCTTGATCCAAAGCTAAACTTTTTTAGTCAATTATTATGGTTCGGAGTTTTATTATTACTTTCTTATAAAATGATTTTAGAAGAGAAAATGACGTGGAAAAAAGCATTCGTCTATGGTTCAATTTTAGCTGTTGTAATGTTCTTATTTTTATTAATGGCTTATCGTACGCCACTAATCATTATGCTATTTACTGGTATCATTATTGTCCACTATGTTGTAAAACAAGTGAAATTGACTTGGTTCCTATCTGCATTATTCGTTATTGCGGTAGTATTTTCGATGTTCGGCTTCATACGTGTCCTTACAGAAGATTTATCGAAGGAGTCAAATTCACGTGACCAACCAGATGTTGAATTGACAGTTGAGGAAAAAGCAAAGCTATTAACCGCTGAGCAAAAGGTAAATTTAACACCGAAGTGGATACGTGCAATAAATCAGGAAAGTGTAACAGGTCATATCGTGTTAAGTACCATTATAGAGTATACACAGGAGGAAGATTACTTGAAGGGTGAAATTCACCGTGGTATTTTTAATACCGTATTGCCTGGACAACAAACCTCGCCACGTAAGAAGGTAACCGAGGTTGTAAACTCTATAAGTATTGAGAAAGGTAAATACATTACACGCCCATCAAGAACGACGACACCAACATTTATTGGTCAGCTGTTCCTTGATGGTGGCTATTTATTAGTGGCCATCGGCTTCTTGTTGTATGGTGTACTAATATCATTAATCTATAACAAAGTAAGGCAAGCTGGCATTCGTAGCTTCCATACTGTAGCTTACGCGTTTGTAATTACAGTGTTTACAGTGTCTATGCATACGGGGCTACTCGATTTAATCTTTATATTAATGCTTGGCTTTGTCATTATTGCATCGTCCAGCATTAAAACTAATAAGCGAAAGCTTCAATATTAAAGTACAATGGGCTGTCCTAAAATAGGATGGCCCAATTTTTTATTAATGAACTTCAAAAGTTATGGTAATTTAATTTAGTTGAATAATTTTGTAAATAAATCACTTAAAGTAACGAGGGTTTTTAGTTAAATATTCGATTTGCAAAATTTAAAAACAAAAAAAGAGAGTTAATCTACAAAAGTTTGTAGATTAACTCTGTCTTAATGTTTGAACAGCTATAATCTTTTAGAAAACAGCTATAATTTAAAAGTGTCTTCCTTTATACAATATAGGAAGGTACTAGCTTTTTAAGCATTAAATCAAACAACTTTATTATCATACATAAATTAGCAAATAACTTAAACACACTAGGGTGCAACTAAGTTGTTTGAGGTACAACTTAGTTGTATCGGGTATGTTTAAGTTGTGTAGGATACAATTAAGTTGTGTTCTAACAAATGACTTATTTAATCTCTGAAATCTTATTCTACAGTCACTGATTTAGCTAAGTTACGTGGTTTATCAACGTCACAGCGACGGTGTAAAGCTGCATAATAGCTAATTAATTGTAATGGCACTACAGATACTAGCGGTGTTAATAATTCATTTACTGGTGGAATTACTAAACGGTCGCCATCTTCGTCTACCCCTGCCATTGCAATAATACATGGATATGCGCCACGTGCAGCTACCTCTTTGACATTCCCACGAATGTTTAACGCTACCGCTTCTTGCGTCACAAGGGCAAACACTGGCGTACCTTCTTCAATCAAAGCAATCGTACCGTGTTTTAGCTCGCCACCTGCGAAACCTTCCGCTTGGATATAGGAGATTTCTTTTAGTTTCAAAGCACCTTCAAGACTAACACAGAAGTCTATGTTACGGCCGATGAAGAAAGCATTACGGGCAATTTTTAAGTAATCTTCTGCAATATCCTCAAGTACATCTTTTGAATCAATAATTGTTTGGATACCGTTTGCCGCAATCGCAAGCTCTTGTTTTAAATCAAATTCTAATCCTTGGCCATTCGCCTTGGCAGTTACATATGCTGCTACAGCAAGTACAGCTACCTGTGCTACGTACGCTTTTGTTGAAGCTACAGCTATTTCTGGGCCTGCGTGTAGTAATAAAGTATGGTCGGCTTCACGTGACAATGTTGAGCCTGTTACGTTTGTAATTGTTAATGTTGGGTAGCCAAGCTCTTTAATTTTCACAAGCACTTGACGGCTGTCAGCTGTTTCACCTGATTGGGTAATGAAGATAAACAATGGTTTTTCAGAAAGTAATGGCATATTGTAGCCAAATTCACTTGAAATGTGAACTTCTACTGGGATACCTGCCATTTTTTCGAAGTATTGTTTACCGATTAAACCTGCATGGTAACTAGTGCCGGCTGCAATAATATATAAGCGGTCTGCGTCTTGTAATGCATGTAAAATAGCTGCATCAATTGTTAAGTCGCCAGTTTCACTTTCATATGCTTGAATAATTTTACGGATAACAGTTGGTTGCTCATCCATTTCTTTTAACATGTAGTGAGGATACGTACCTTTTTCAATATCACTCATATCAAGCTCTGCTGTATATGGTGCACGCTCTACTACAGTACCATCTAGTTTCGTAATTTGAACGCTTTCTTTGTGTACAATCACGACTTCTTTATCATGTAATTCTACGTACTGATCCGTGACTTGTAGCATGGCCATTGCATCTGATGCAACCACATTGAAGTCCTCGCCCACACCTACAAGAAGTGGTGATTTGTTTTTCGCTACAAAAATTGTGTCAGCCGCTTCTGCATCTAGTAGCGCAAGTGCGTAAGAGCCGTGTAATAGAGATAATGTTTTACGGAATGCTTCAGCTGTTTGCAGTCCATCTTTCACAAATAACTCGACTAATTGTACGATAACCTCTGTATCTGTATCAGATTTCATCGGTATACCTTTTAAATATGTCTTTTGTAATAAATGATAGTTTTCAATTACGCCGTTATGTACAAGCGTAAAACGACCTGATGTACTTTGATGAGGGTGGGCATTTAAACGGTTAGGTACACCATGTGTTGCCCAACGAGTATGACCAATACCGATTTTCGCTGCTACATCCTCGTCCACTGCTTCACGTAAGTCTGCAATACGTCCTTTTTCCTTGAAGATTGTAACGCCCTCTTCATTGCGTACAGCAATACCTGCTGAGTCATAACCACGATATTCTAGTTTCTCTAAACCTTTTAATAAGATTTCCTTTGCATCTGTTTCACCAATATATCCTACAATTCCACACATAATTTATACTCCTCCGCTATTGTCAATTTAGTGCAATGACAAACTAGACCTCAACCTATCGAATTTTTTAGTGGACGTAAATGTTTTACTTAATTTTTGACAAAATAAGCATACAAATACGCGCACGTTCTCGTACTATTCAGCCATCTGAATAGTGCTCCGCTTCGATATGTGGGGTTTTCCTATTTATCTATTGCTTTAACTATACCTTCTCCATTTTCTGTACATTCAATCACTCAAATGCTTTCAAAATGAAAAATGACAATCGGGTATGTCGATTGGGAGGCATCCGCCGAATTTTCGATAAACCTCCACCTCGTCTGCTGAAGATGTAACCGTCCAATTTCTTCAGCTCAGGCGCTATAATTGTTTTCCGTTTTATGCTTCTTTCCTATCCTCCTCAGCATATTAAGCTATTATATGTAACGCAACAGCTGTTCCGTTCCAATAGCATTTCCATCATACTTAAAAGTAGTTCATTAGTCAAATAGATCCGCTGTTTCAAAGAGCAATTACTTTATTTCCCATAAAAATAATGGCTCATTTGCAATAATGAACCGTTATTTCCCGCGCAATATTAAGTGTTTTTTTACCGATATGTAGCAACCTCTTCCTCTTGATAATATACGAAATGGTCTTCTACAATTTCATGCCAAGAAGCGTCTTCAACCAATAACTTTGCTAAATTTGCTGCATCATATAAAGCTAGTTGGCAATTTTTCTCAATTAAAGGCTCAGCAATTGGAATGGCGCCCTTCGCCTGCTTATTCAAGCCTAAAATTGTCCGGCTCGTAGTAGATTTACCTGAACCTGATTCCCCTACTAAGCCCAAAATCCCCCCCTCATTAAATGTATAGTTGGAATTATTCCATTTTTGCATTTTTACGCTAGAAAAAAAGTTACTACCTGATTAGATAGTAACTTTCGAAATAATTATACGACTTCATGTAACAACTTGACAATCTCTCGATTAAAAGCTGGTAAATCCTCGGGTGTTCGACTTGTTACAAGTTGCTTTTGGCAAACAAATACTTCCTCGTCATGCACCGTAGCACCAGCATTTTCAAGATCGACGAGAATAGATTGATAACCTGTCGCATCTCTACCTTTTAATGTTTTAGCTGTAATGAGCAACTGCGGACCATGACAAATCGCAAAGGTAGGCTTCATGGCATCCATAAAGTCCTTCACAAAAGCTACTACACGGTCATCTGCACGTAATATATCTGGAGAAAAGCCACCCGGAATAAATAACGCATCAAACTCAGAAGCCTCGACTTCATCGATTCCTTTTGCAATTGTTACGCTTTCACCGTGCTTTCCTTTCACTACTTTTCCTGCTTTCGTGTCAATCGTTGTAAGCTCATGACCAGCCTCTTCTAATGCCTTTTTGGGGCTTGTCCACTCACTATCTTCGAACATATCAGTAATTAATGTTGCAATCTTAGCCATTTCAATCAAACACTCCTTACATAATAGGATACTTTATTTATTCCCCTAGCTATGCAAAGTAAACATGTTAATTATTCAGTAGCTAGCTGCTGCAAAACTTTTATCGCTAAATTACTAAAATAGTTTGCCGCCACTAGTAAGGCTTCTTCATTTAATATAAAGCCTGGGTGATGCCATTCCTCTGTACCACTCGTACCCATCCAAACAAAGAAGCCTGGTTTTAACGTCTGGTAGTAAGCGAAATCTTCACCACCAGAACTTTGTTTAGCCTCTACTACTATTTCAGCAGCCTCCTTTGCAACATCTTCAAAAACACTTGCATTGTTCACGACTGGTAAATAATCAAACCATCGAAAAAAATGGGGTTATGACTTGTACATCTGTTTGGTATATTTTAGAACTCCTATTACCAGTTGCCAACAGGTAGCGTACTTAAAATTGCAAACTAAAAACTCGGCTTTCTATCTTGTTAGAAGAAAACCGAGTTTACATGTATGTTTATTCAGTTAGACCCATTTCAGCGCGTACAACATCTGCAATGCGCTCTACATAACGCTCGCAATCTGCTTCTGTAGCAGCTTCCACCATTACACGAACAAGTGGTTCTGTACCAGAAGGACGTACTAAAATTCGACCATTGCCAGCCATTTCAGCCTCGACTTCAGCAATAACGGCAGCAACCTTAGCATTTTCCGTTACAGCATGCTTGTCTGTTACACGTACATTTACTAAACGTTGTGGGAAAATTGTCATTTCAGATGCAAGCTCAGAAAGTTTTTTACCTGTAGCTTTCATAATATTCACGAGTTGAATACCCGTTAACAAGCCATCACCAGTTGTATTGAAGTCCAGGAAAACAATATGGCCAGATTGTTCGCCACCTAAGTTGTAATCATTAGCACGCATTTCTTCCACGACATAGCGGTCACCTACAGCTGTTTGTACACTTTGCATACCATTTTCCCCAACTGCTTTATAGAAGCCCATATTACTCATAACTGTTGACACAATTGTTTGCTTTTTCAGGCGACCTACTGCATTCAAATGTTTACCGATGATGAACATAATTTGGTCACCATCCACGATTTTACCGTTTTCATCGACTGCGATTAAACGGTCACCATCTCCATCAAAGGCTAATCCAACATCTGCACCCTTTTCCTCAACAAATGCAGCTAAGCCCTCTGGATGCGTTGAGCCAACGCCTTCATTAATATTTAAGCCCGTTGGTGAAGCACCCATTGTTGAAATGTCTGCTTCTAAATCCGCAAATAAATGGGTTGCAAGAGAAGATGTTGCACCATGCGCACAGTCTAATGCCACAAGAATGCCATCGAATTCTTCATCTACTGTTTGTTTCAAGTATTGAATGTATTTTTGCCCACCTTCGAAGTAGTCACTTACAGAGCCCAAATCTGCCCCGATTGGACGTGGCAATGTATCCACTTCTGCATCAAGAATTGCTTCGATTTCGGCTTCTTGCGCATCTGTTAGCTTGAAGCCATCAGGACCGAAGAATTTTATGCCATTGTCGGCAACTGGGTTATGTGAAGCTGAAATCATGACGCCTGCATCTGCACTCATAATTCGAGTAAGATAAGCGACACCTGGTGTTGAAATAACACCAAGACGCATCACCTCTACGCCAATCGAAAGAAGACCAGCGACAAGTGCACCTTCAAGCATTTCACCTGAAATACGTGTGTCACGACCAATTAATACCTTTGGACGTTCCGTTGCATCTTTCGTTAAAACATAGCCACCTACGCGACCTAGTTTAAATGCAAATTCCGGTGTTAATTCACTATTCGCGACGCCACGGACGCCATCTGTTCCAAAATATTTACCCATTCTAATTGTTCTCTCCTTCAATGCAAGACGACCTAAATCACGCTTGTCTCTTGTAGACAATTGGACGGCTCGTCTGCTTACTTTTGGAAAAGTCTATTTTCGTTCATTTGTTAGTAACTATTAATTACACCCCTACGAATTGTACCTGACGCTCTCGTGCATAGAACCTTTGCTATATCGTTTCTTTATCATGCTTAACATACTTTTTCGCATTTCGGACAAATAAACAATGTGTCTAGGTTTGTATCCACGGCATCTCCTAGAGGTTTCAGCCAACAAGGTATTGTTTCTTAAGTTTGCCACTGAGTCAAAATAAAATTATAGTCAGTTATTGTTTAAGAATCAATATCTTCTGTAATTGTATCAGGTTCAGTTTCTTCAGGATTTGGATTTGGATTTGGATTTGGATTAGTAGTAGTTTCCTTCGATTCCTCTTCCACCTTCGTAATATCTGCTTTAACTTTTACTTTTGATTCAGATATTTTTGTCACACCTTCTGGTAATTTCACATCAAATTCATATGTTTTTGATTCAGTAATTTTTGACAGGTCGACATCTACCAAAATTTCAGCCAAGACATCAATAATCGATTTTTTACCATATACTCTCAACGCTGTCGTATCCAGCGATAATTTATCGATTGTTATACCATCCTGTACTTTACCTGTTTCATTCATCGTAACAGGTAGTTCTTTGCTGTATTCTCCAATATCCACTTGTACCTTAACGCTGTCTGGTTCAATAGTCACATCTAATTTATTTAAATCTCGATCCAAAACTTTCACTGCCGCTTCTTGTGAGAAAGGTTGATTTAAGCCCTGCTCACCAGTTACTGTCGCTTTTACATAGCTGATGCTCTCAATGGCACTTTTTGCCCCTGTGACAAATACTGTTGCTGGGTTTGCAGTCATGCCCTTTAATATATAGCCTTCATCAATTAAACGGTTGTTCATCTCCGGATCAACACGGAATTCCTGTGTGACTTTTTCCTCGATATTCACATCGATTGTCGCTGGGTCTAATGTAACTTGCAGCTTATCAGAAATATTTTCGTATTGCAGCTCTACTTTATGCTCACCTATTAATAAATGGTTTAAGTCTACAAATATTGAGAAGTCCTTTATCGCTTTTGTTTGTATAACAAGTGGCATTGGACCCTTAATTGTGACATTAACCGTTTTTGGTATACCCGTCACAATTAGGCTTTCATCATCATAATAAACATCTACAGGTACATCACGAATCACTTCCACCTGTTCATTCGTTATCGTTTTATTTGTTGAAGATAACTCTGTACGAACGGAGAAAAACAGTAAACAGGCTAGAAAAAGTGCGATAATTCGTAATACCCAAGGGCTATCCATCATTTTATCCATTCTTTTTCCCCCTCCAAGTCAACTTAGAGGCTGTATTCGATTCTTGTACTGATCCGAACCACATTCTACGTAATAGAGTTTCGAATTCCTCTAGAGAAAGATTGCGATGTAGATTACCGTTTAATGTAATACTAATGGCTCCTGTTTCTTCCGATACGACAATCGTAATGGCGTCTGTCACTTCACTTAAGCCAAGTGCCGCACGGTGTCGTGTTCCAAGTTCTTTTGAAATAAACGGGCTTTCAGAAAGAGGTAAATAACAGGCCGCTGCCGTTACCTTATCCTTTTGCATAATTACCGCTCCATCGTGAAGTGGTGTATTCGGTATAAAAATATTGATGAGTAGTTCAGATGAAATTTCAGCATTCAAGCCTATTCCCGTTTCAATATATTCATTCAGACCTGTTTCTTTTTCAATAGAAATCAACGCCCCAATACGACGTTTTGCCATATAACTAACGGATTTCTTCATAGCCTCAATAAGTCTTGTCTGCTCTTCTTCTACTTGGCTCGTTGAACGTTGGAATAGCTTTCCTCGTCCAATCTGTTCAAGTCCACGTCGAATTTCAGGTTGGAAGATGATAATAATCGCCAAGAAACCGAACTCGATCACCTGTTTTAGCATCCAACCTAATGTTTCTAACCCTAAAAAGTCCGTTGCCATGCGCGCAATAATAATGACGAAAATGCCTTTTAATAATTGGACAGCCTTCGTACCTTTAATGAGGGTTAAGATTTTATAAACAACGTACCAAACGAGCAGTACATCTATGAAGTTAATAACAATGTTCACTGGCGTCAAATCCGTGAATTGTTCGATAATTTGCACGTGGCATCCCCCACTTTTCATTGCGAATCCATACACATTTAAGTATAGCACATTCTTATTAAATGTAACTTTTTTCAAATAAAAAGTCTACTCAAAAGAGTAGACTTCTCAGCCTCTCACGTGCACTATCATGTAGGACGTATAGAGTGTTATTTAGTTTCTTTATCTTCAAATGCCATGGCGTCTTTGAATGAATTTTTAATGGTATACCATAGCCATTCAAACGCTTGGTCAATTTCTTCAATTTGACCTGTCACAACTGCCGAGGATGCCATGTACTGCCCATTAATAACAGTAACATTGCCATCTACTTGCCCCTCAACAATTAAATCACCATTTTTTACAACGATATCCCCTTTGACAACTTCACCTTTCGGTACGATGACCGTTTGCCCTTCAACAACTAGATTCGGCTGTTTCGTGACAGAAAAATGTTGGTCATCCATGAAACTTCCAAGTAAAGTAGCACTCATAAATAGGCAAAAAACCGCTGCCGCCACAAATAATGGGTGACGACGAATCCATTTTTGCATGCCCACACGACTTTTAGGTTTGGGTAAACGAGCCATCACTGCAGCTTCAAAATGCGGAGGTGCTGTAATATGAGAAGCACTCTTCACAAAGGCGATCGTTTCACTTAATTCCTGCATCAATTGCTTGCAATCACCGCATGAATGCAAATGCTGTTTCAACTCTTGCTCATGCTCACGACTAATGTCACCGTCTAAATAATCATGCATATAGTCTATAATATGCTCTGGACAAATATTCATGACGCTCCCCCTCCTACAGATTGTTTAATTGCTTTCGTAATGCTTCACGTCCGCGGTGAATTCTCGTTTTCACCGTACCAAGAGGCATATCCAAAATTTCACTAATCTCCTGTAACGATAATTCTTCAATATATTTCAATACTATAACTGAACGATATTTATCCGGTAAACGTCCAATCTCATATTGAATACGATCTTGTAACTCCATCTGCTCTAGCTGTTCCTCTGGTAACTGGTCATCTGCAGCAATTTGAGAATACATATCAAGCCCTTCAGTACCAGCTACTTCCGCATCTAAATAGTAATCCGGCTTCTTTTTTCGAATACGATCTATGCAGAGATTTGTCGCTATGCGATAAAGCCATGTCGAAAATTTTCTTTTTTGATCAAATGTATGCAGATTCATATAGGCACGTACAAACGCTTCTTGTGCAATGTCTTCTGATTCTTGTTTATTGCCTAACATCCGGTAGCATACTTGGTACAGTTTGTGCTGATAGAGACTCACAATATCGGCAAATGCGTTTTGATCGCCTTTAAGCACTTGTTTTATTCTCTTATTTACTAACGCATCCATTGTGTTAACTTCTCCACCTTTACAACTGTCTTATACTATACGACCCACCGATAAGAAAAGTTTCATTTTAATTAATTATAACAAAAGATTTTTATTCGATGCGACAATAGGCATTTTTTTGACAATTTTATTATACGAGGGTCTCTCCAAATAATGAGCCCATTAATGCTACTGCAACATCTGCTGTTCTGTTCTTTTCATCTAATATCGGGTTAACCTCTACAAATTCAGCGGATGTAAGTATACCTGATTCCTGTAACATTTCCATCGCTAAATGACTTTCACGGTATGTCATCCCACCAGGTACCGGCGTTCCCACCCCAGGTGTATACAGCGGATCTAGGCCATCTAAATCAAGCGATAAGTGTAAACCATCTACCTTGCGTTCTTTTAAATAGGAAAGAGCATCCTCCATAACACGAGTCATACCTAGTCGATCTACCTCGTGCATTGAATAGACTTTTATACCTTGTTGACGAATCAGTTCACGTTCTCCAGGATCTACTGAACGAGCTCCGATTATAATGACATTTTCAGGTTTAATTTTCGGTGCATAGTTACGAATTTGTACAAGTCGATCATGTCCTAGTCCAATACTAACAGCTAGCGGCATCCCATGAATATTACCAGATGGAGTTGTATCTGGCGTGTTTAAATCTGCATGTGCATCAAACCAGATAACACCTAAATTTTTATAATGTTCACCAAGCCCAGCTAGCGTGCCGATTGCAATGCTATGATCTCCACCAAATACAAGTGGAAACTTCTTCTGCTCAACCGCTTCATATACTCTGCTTGCCAAAGTAGTACTTATATCGACGACTTCTTCTAAATTTAACAGTTGTTTATCAATAATTGCATTTTCTTGTTTATGATTAACACGGATATCTCCCTGATCCTGTACCTCATGACCAATCGCTTCTAAACGATCAACAATACCTGCATAACGAATAGCACTTGGCCCCATATCTACTCCTCTGCGTGTTTGTCCGTAATCTGTCGGCACTCCAATGATTGAAATACTATGTTTATTCAATATTTTATACCCCCTCTGTGTTGTATAACCATTGTAAAGCCAACAATGCCTTTGGCTCAACTCAACACATTTTTGCATATTCATGCAGTCAAAGAAGGCAAAAAAAATCTCCTACTGTTTTCAGTAAGAGATTAGTATCTGTAGTTAATGTGACACTTTTGAATATATTCTATAGAAAAGTGAGCCATGAAGGACTCGAACCTTCGACCCTCTGATTAAAAGTCAGATGCTCTACCAACTGAGCTAATGGCTCAAATATAAGAAATGAATGGCTGGGGTACCTGGATTCGAACCAGGGCATGACGGAATCAAAATCCGTTGCCTTACCGCTTGGCTATACCCCAATCATTGTATAAATAAAACTGGTGGAGGGGGACGGATTCGAACCGCCGAACCCTAAGGAGCGGATTTACAGTCCGCCGCGTTTAGCCACTTCGCTACCCCTCCGAAATTAACACTATATGGTGGAGGATGACGGGCTCGAACCGCCGACCCTCTGCTTGTAAGGCAGATGCTCTCCCAGCTGAGCTAATCCTCCATAAAAACAGGTGTAATTTCTTTACAGTTTATTTATTCTTTTTAAGCCTTTGCATTACTACAACGCCAAGGAAATGGTGACCCCTACGGGATTCGAACCCGTGTTACCGCCGTGAAAGGGCGGTGTCTTAACCGCTTGACCAAGGGGCCGACATGTTACATTGTTCTCAACAAGACAAGATTTATAATAACATCTTTTTTTATACTTAGCAAGCATTTTTTAAAATTTTTTAAAACTAAATATTTGCTTATGAAAATGTTCAAAAACCTAACTTAATCCTACCATCTTCTCAATCATTTATCTACAATCAATTTAAATGTAGCTTCTACCTACTATGATCGTAGTTGTAGATTCATTGAGAATGAGTAGATTTAAAATAACCTCACTTTTATTGGAATAAATTAGTTTAAACGCATCATTAATTGCCTAAAAAAGCTGCTACAAATTACTGTAGCAGCTACTATTCTTACCAAACGATACGTTGGCGTCGTTTATATGATTTTGCTTCTTTGTAGTCTTTACTGCCTTCTTTTCCTATCCCTAAATAATGCTCACTAATTTCATTATCGGATAATAGGCTAGCTGCATCCCCTTGCATCACTACGCGGCCATTTTCCATAATATAGCCGGAGTGTGCAATCGATAATGCAACATTGGCATTTTGCTCAACTACTAGAATAGTCATACCTTCTTCTTCATTAATCTTTTTAATGTTTTGGAAGATTTCTTGTACTAACAGCGGCGCAATCCCTAAAGACGGCTCATCGAGTAATAATAGCTTTGGCTTAGCCATCAAGCCGCGCCCAATCGCCAACATTTGCTGCTCACCACCCGATAAATAACCCGCTTTACGTGATTGGAGCATTTTTAGTTTCGGGAAATAGCCGTATATTTTTTCAATATCCGCCTTAATATTACCGCGATCTTTTCGTGTATAGGCCCCTGCAATCAAATTTTCTTCTACTGTTAAGTCTTTGAAAACACGACGCCCTTCCATACTTAAGAAAATTCCCTTTTTCACAAGGACATCTGGCATAATATCATTGATGACTTCGCCTTGAAACTCAATCGTACCATCTGTAATCTTTCCTCCATCACCCACGAGGAGACCTGAAATAGCTTTTAAAGTTGTGGACTTACCCGCTCCATTACTACCGAGAAGCGCAACAATTTTCCCTTCGGGTACATGGAGGGACATTCCTCTTAATGCTAGGATATTTTTTTGATAAACAGCCTCTAAATTATTTACCTGAAGCATGTAAGTCCCTCCTTTCTATTACAGAAAATTAATCTTCGAAACTAATGTAATCTGTAATTGCTTCCCATTTGCCGTCTTTTACAACACCAATACGAATTTCTTTTGTACCTGCATGGTTGTTAGCTGAGAATGATACATTTGCTGCTACACCGCCTAAGTCTAGGTCTGTTAAAGACTCCATACCTTCACGGATTTGAGCACCTTTAATGTCACCATCTGGATATAATTCAGCTGCTTTTTTAATAGCTTCAACCATAATTTTCGCTGTTACCCAACCTTGTACGAATTTTTGGTTGATGTCTTCGTCTTTTTTGCCTTTGCCTGTCAAGTATTCTTCTATTTCAGCCATCCCTGGCACTTCATCACCTGGCATAGAGTTGATCAGTACGCCCATATATCCTTCAGCAGTTGCCGCATCTACATTATCAAATAGACCTTCACCTGTAGTCCAGTTAAGACCCATGAATTGTGTATCGATTCCCAATGTTTTTGCGTCACGTAAAATTGTAGAAGTTGCTGCCCAAGTTTGCTGAATGATTGCATAGTCTGGGTCTTTCTTTTTCATATTTAATAATTGTGATTGTGCTTCTGTTGCTTTTACGTCGATTACTTGCTCGTCCACAACTTTAACACCGATTTCTTTTGCATACGCTTTCATATCTTCAACTGGAGAACGGCCGAACGCTGTATCATTGTAAAGTAATGCTACTGTTGGCTCGCCGCCTTCATGATTTTCTTTAATCCATTTTAATAATGCACGACCTTGGTCAGAATACGAAGCTGCCACTAAGAAGTTATATGGCGATTCCTTTGTATCATTTAAGTTCTCCGATAATGAACCTGATACGAATGGGAATTCATCGGCAGCTACTTGCTGGCGTAAAGCCTCTGTATCACCTGTACCGAAACCAATAATTGCTTGTGCACCAGCTTTGTCACGGTGCTCTTGATATAACTTTTGTGCTTCTGGAATAACATAACCATAGTCTTTACCGATTAACTTAATATTTAAGCCTTCGATCCCTTTTGAATTAGCATATTCTACATATGCTTCTGCCCCTTCAGCAAAAGGTGCACCTACATCAGATGTACCACCTGTTAAATCCCATAGTCCCCCAATTACTACTTCACGGGCATTACTATCTGTGTTACTTCCTGTATTTGTACCACTATCGCCTTGTGTATCGCTATCTGTTGCCGAGCCACCATCGCCATTACAAGCTGCTAGTACAAGTACAAATAAAGCACTCAATAGCAACCATAATAGTTTCTTGCTTTTCTTCACATCAATTCCCCCTACTGTTTGTGTATTTTTGTATTTATATATTTAATTTCCCCCGCAGGCACTAGTACGAGAATGGCCAAAGCTTAAAGTACTTCTTAATATTTAACCAAATATGCGCTAGCCCTCCTGGTTCAAAAATTAAAAACAGGATAATGACTAAACCAAATGCAAATTCTTTAAATGCAGATAATAATTGATTTAAATCTGGGAAGTATACTGTAACCAAATCGATTGCAGTTCCTAAACCAATCGGTAATAGTGTGATAAATACCGCCCCAAGAATAGACCCAAAAACACTGCCTAAACCACCGATTAAAATCATCGCTAAGTACTCAATGGATACCGTTGTACTATAAAGTTCTGGACTTACAATCATCGTATAGTGAGCTAGTAAAGCACCAGCTAACCCTACGAAAAATGAACTTACAGCAAATGCTAATACTTTATATTTGAATAAGTTAATCCCCATAATTTGTGCTGCTATATCGCGATCTCGAACAGCTAAGAAAGCTCGCCCTACTCGCGTGCGTAATAGATTCGTTGCATACAGCACCGTTAACAATAAAATCGCAATAGACAAGTAATAATAAGATGTATTAGATTTGAATGAGAATGACCCAATCGATGGACGGCTTAGCACCATCCCTGATGTACCACCAGTTACGCTTGTCCATCGACTAATAATAAATAAAATAATTACTTGCGCCGCTAATGTAGCGATTGCCAAGTATAAACCTTTCAAACGTAATGCTGGTAATCCGAAAATACCACCTACAATGGCTGTAATTAATCCGGCTAATGGCAAAGAGATCCAGAAGTTAAGCCCGTATGTAGATGTGATAATCGCCGACGTATAGCCTCCTACACCTAGGAACGCTCCTACTCCAATCGAAATTTGCCCTGTAAATCCTGTTAAAATATTTAACCCTATTGCACCAATAGCTGAAATGGCACAGAGCGTTAATAACCCTACCCAGTAGTTTGAAGTAAATAGCGGTACTAGCAATAAAACGCCAACAATCACTACGATTTTAACTTTTCCACTAACCGTACCAAATAACTTCATATCACCTACATAAGATGTTTTATAATTGCCACTTTCACGAACAAATATATTCCTCACACCGTCACACCCTCTCTATACCCTTGCTGCCGAATAATCCGTGTGGTTTTACCATTAAAATCAACAGTACGATGATAAACGGCACAACTTCTTTTAAGCCGCCACCTACAAGCGGATCTAAGTAGCCTCCCGCAATATTTTGAACAATGCCGATTAAAAATCCACCGATGATAGCACCTGCTACACTGTCTAGTCCCCCTAAAATAACAACTGGTAATACCGTTAAACCAATTGTCGCCATGACTGGACTTACACCACTAATGTTCCCTAGTAAAACTCCACCAATCGCTGCTACCATTGCTGCGATCGACCATGTTACAGCATAAACAAATTTCACACTCATCCCTACCGATTGTGCAGCTCCTTGATCGTCTGCAACCGCACGCATCGCTAAGCCAATTTTCGAATACTTGAAGAAGATTGTGAAAACAATTAACAATACGATAACAATGACAAATGACCATAAATAAACTGGCGTTACAATTACCCCACCAAATTGAACCGGTGTTTGTGGAAATACTGGTGGGAAGATTTTCGTGCCATGTCCCCAAATCATATGGATAGCCCCAGCCAATAAATTCGCCAATCCGAGCGTCGCCATGATAACTGAAATAGCCGGTGCATGCTGTAATGGACGAACAACAAGTCGCTCTACAATTAATCCTAATATCGCGCTTACAATTAACGTAATAATGATGGCGATATAGAACGGAACCTTGTATGACGTTAACAGCACTAAACAAATATAAGGACCAAATAAAACGAATTCACCATTTGCTAGGTTTAGCGCACCACTTGCTCGATAGATTAATACGAATCCAAGTGCCACTAATCCGTATATACTTCCTACTACAATTCCGTTACTAAGCATTTGTAAAAAGAATGTCATCATGCCACCCCTGTTCAATTTTTAATTGAATAACACGTAAACTTACTTCTTCCTCTACGGATTCGGCATGTGAAGGTGTTAATGACACTTCTTGTGTATCTGTATACATGCCATCAATTAATTCTTTATATTTTTGTTCAACAAAGTTTCGGCGGATTTTTAACGTGCGCGTTAATTCCCCTTGATCTGCCGTAAATTGCTTGTGTAAAATAGAAAACTTTTTCACACGGTATTGCGGAGGCAATTCACTCATTAATTGTTCAACTTGTTGCTCAATGAGCTCTACAACTTTCAAGTTTCTTGATAAGTCTGAATATTCTGTAAATAAAACGCGGTTTTTATCCGCCCATCTCCCGACGCTATTCATATCAATATTTAAAATAGCGGTCATGTATGGCTTATCTTTACCGAAGCAAACCGCTTCTTGAATATATGGACTTGACTTTAACTCATTTTCTACTAATCTCGGATAAATAATTTCACCAGCTGAATTCGTGATGAGGTCTTCTTGTCGATCTAAAATATGAAGATGGCCTTGCTCGTCAAGAT
The DNA here is from genome assembly GCF_050272295.1 of Lysinibacillus sp. NPDC048646. Classification (NCBI taxonomy): domain Bacteria; kingdom Bacillati; phylum Bacillota; class Bacilli; order Caryophanales; family Bacillaceae; genus Lysinibacillus; species Lysinibacillus sp. NPDC048646. Next base: position 4,854 of record NZ_JBNNLZ010000026.1, on the reverse strand, counting down.
ACCCATGATCACCTAGTGACAGCCAACCATCAACCACTTCTTTTTGGTCTTCCTCATTCAAATACGCCGAGAAAATGGCATTGTTTTTCATATAAACGATACCGTCTTCTCCTATTTTCACTTCCGTATTTGGAATTGGGATGCCTGAGCTTCCTGACTTGATTTGACGATCTGGCTGAACAAATGCAATACCTGCAACTTCTGTCCCACCGTATGTTTGCTTTAAATTCACGCCGATACTGTGATAGAAATGGAAGGCATCCGGTTGCAACGCCGCCCCCGCAACATACGCTCTTCTAAGCCTAGCTATCCCTAAGTGATCGCGAATAGCACTAAAAATAATGACGTTGCCTAAAAAGTACATCAGTTTATCCATACCTGATAGCACTTCATTATTGGCATCCGCTTCCGCTTTTTTATCCCCGTACTTTTTAAAGAAGCCATACACTTTTCTTTTAAACCAGCTAGCCCCTTCCATCCGAATTGTAAAGCTAGACATTAACGATTGATACACACGAGGGGGTGCGAGCAATGTTTGCGGACCAATCTCTCGCAAATCAACCATTACAGTATGCGGCTTTTCTGGAAAATTAATAGCGAATCCAACAATTAACGGCACAACGGTACTAACTACTTTTTCATTTACCCATGACAACGGTAAAAATGAAAAGTAATCATCATTTTTCTTCATTTCCTCTTCCTCCGTTAAATTTTTTGCTGCATTGATTAAATTAAAATGTGTCAATAAAGCTCCCTTTGGCCTGCCCGATGTTGCGGCGCTATAGGCAATCACAGCCGGGCTATGTGTGTCTAGCGTGCTCGCTTGCTCTTCGTAAAAATTAGGCTGCTGCTTTAATAAATCTTCTCCCTTTTTCATAAAGTCATCTAAAAAACTAAGTTTAGGATGTTTATAATGGCGTAACCCTTGCTTATTGTAGTAAATAATATGTTCTACAAGCGGAATACGACCCTCTATTTCTAGCAGTTTATCTACTTGTTCTTGATCTTCCACGATGACAATTCTTGCTTTGCAATCGTTTAAATAAAATTCCACCTGATCTGGTAATGATTCTTGATAAATCCCTACCGAAATGCCACCTAGCAATTGGGTTGCCATTTGCGCATATAGCCACTGCGGTCGATTTTCGCCAATAATCGCAAGCTTTTCTCCACTCCGAAAGTGAAATTGCTGCGAAAGTGAAGCCGCTAATAATTCCACGTTCTTCAAATAATCATGCCAAGTTATTTCATTCCATATACCTAAGTATTTTTGTCTTAGCGCAACCGCATTCGGCTCATTTTTTGCTCGCTCCGCTAAAAGAGTAGGTAATGTTTTATGAATGACCATTCAGTCTCTCCCCCTTAAGTAACGGTTTCTTCACCAATATATGCTTTAATTACATCTGGATTTTGTTGAATTTCCTTCGGTGTCCCAAATCCAATTAACTTCCCAAAATCCAATACAGCGATATGATCAGACAGACTCATGACAATCCCTAAGTCATGCTCAATTAAAACGACTGTCGTTCCCATCACCTCATGTATATCTAGTATGAACCTGGCCATCATATCCTTCTCGGCATTGTTCATCCCCGCCATAGGCTCATCCAATAAAATCAACTCTGGATTAAGCGCTAAAGCACGTCCAACTTCCACGCGTTTTTGTAACCCGTATGATAGCGTACCAACTGGCGTATGGCGTATATCCTGCAATTCTAAAAATTCGATGACCTCTTCTACCTTTCGCCGATGATCAATCTCCTCTTTAGAAGCTTTTCCAGCATAAAGCCCTCCACTAAAAATGCCTGACTTCATCAATGAATGTCTTCCTAGTTTTAAATTATCGAGTACCGACATATGCGCAAACAACGCGATATTTTGAAAGGCTCGTGCCATCCCTAAAGTCGTGCGGTTGTATGGTTTCATATTGATGATTTCTTGCCCTTTGTACCGAATGGAGCCATTTGTCGGTTGATATAAACCGCTGATACAGTTCAGCATACTTGTTTTCCCAGCTCCATTAGGACCAATCAGCGAAAAGATTTCACCTTGGTTTATATGATAAGTGACACTATCTAATGCTTTGATGCCACCAAACTGCAAAGAGACATTTTCAATCTCTAAAATAGGCCCCACTTGAATTCCCCCTTGGCTATCTAAGCGTGCATTAACATCTTGCTCTGAATATTACTTTAACTAGAATAATGTTGTCAATCTAAATTGTCGGATTTTTCTAACAATTTTTTTACTTAAGTTAATTTTTTCTCGTTTATACTCTGTTTATCTAAGAAAAAAACACGCACTTCAGTAATGAGTACACATCTTAAATAAATTAATTATTTTTAAATAGTAATAAAATATATTTTAACATTATAATTATACGTTACTCCCTTCAAACCAATAGAAATTCAAATTGAAAATATATATTATAATATAACTAATTTATTTATAAAAATAGAAAATAATTCTATACTAGGTGCTGGAAATAACTGTAATAAGAAGGGATTTGTTAGAAAAGTAATGGGATTTGTTTTTGATTTTTTGAATATCATTGTAGGAGACGTTCATTTATAAAGGAGATATAGTGTATTAGACTGAAATATTTCTATCATGTGAAGGCATACTCCACTTTGGAAGATGAATCATGAGAAGTGTTTTAAGAGGGATAGCAGAAAAAAGACAAAAAAAAATGGCTCCGAAGGCAGGACTCGAACCTGCGACAACCTGATTAACAGTCAGGTGCTACTACCAACTGAGCTACTTCGGAACAACACTATTCAATTTAGTTGTTTTTCAACAACCACTTAAGCACATTTATTATTATAGCAAGGATTGTAAATTATGCAATCCCTTTTTATAATAATTTTTATATTAATTATAGAGTTACTATTTTCCTTTACAAAAACACTAATAGTTCTCCATTAAATCTAATATTTCTATTTTATGTATCAAAAATTCTTGCTGTATATTATTGTAATTGTTAAAATAAAAATAGTTTCAAGAATTTTCAATTAAATTTGTTTTGGGGAGGACTGTTCATATGGTAACAAATGATTTAATCGCACCAGAACTTTATAACATTACAGAGGAGTTAGAAAAATTTTCCTTAGATAGTGACCGCCAGGCAATACGCTGGCTAGATGCACAACAACAACGTCGCGGAATTTCTTATGCTGAGCTTATTCAAAAAATGAATCAATACGCAAATGCCTTCACAAATAAGGGGCTTCAAAAAGGCGACCGTGTATTAGTCATCATCCCACGCCTACCAGAAGCATACTTCGTGTTCCTTGGCTGTTTAAAGGCGGGAATCGTTCCTATCTCGTGTTCGGAGATGTTACGTGCAAGTGATCTAGAATATCGTATGGAGCACTCTTCTGCAAAGGCAGTTATTGCATATGAAGCATTTACTTGTGAGGTAGACCGTATTACTTCAACAGTTGATGCATTGAATAATAAGTTAGTCATTGGCAACGCTAATGCTAATTGGACTTCTTTAGATGAACTAGCAAGTACACAACCTGTTACATTTACAGCAGTTGCGACAAAACGTGACGATATGGCATTTCTTTCTTATACTTCGGGTACAACGGGTAAGCCTAAGGGTGTCGTTCACTCACACGGCTGGGGGTATGCACATATTCGAACAGCAGCTTCTCAATGGCTTTGTGTACGTGAAGGTGACTTAGTTTGGGCAACAGCGGCACCTGGCTGGCAGAAGTGGATTTGGAGCCCATTCTTATCAACAATTATGCTTGGAGCAACAGCATTCGTATATCACGGCGGTTTTGATCCAAAAACGTATCTTCAACTCATTCAAGATGAGCAGGTAAATGTCCTTTGTTGCACACCAACCGAATATCGTATTATTGCGAAGATTGATAGTCTGAAAGATTATAATCTATCAGCTCTACGAAGTGCTGTTTCAGCTGGGGAACCTTTGAATCGTCCAGTAATTGAAACATTTATGCAAAACTTTGGCCTTAAAGTGCGTGATGGCTATGGACAAACAGAAAACACGCTACTAATTGGGACACTTGAAAATACCGAATTACGCCCTGGCTCTATGGGTGTTCCGACACCTGGTAATATTGTCCGCATTATTGACCAAGAAGGTAATGAGGCACCCGTAGGAGAAGTTGGAGATATTGCTGTGCATAAATCATCTCCTGCATTATTTAAAGAGTATTATCGTGAGCCTGAGCGCACACATGCCGCCTTCCGGGGTGATTGGTACATTACAGGTGACCAAGCAAAATGCGACGAGGACGGCTACTTCTGGTTTGAAGGTCGCGGTGATGATATTATTATTTCTTCGGGTTATACGATTGGGCCATTTGAAGTAGAAGACGCTTTAAACAAACATGAAGCTGTACAAGAATGTGCTGTTGTTGCAGCACCAGATGAAATTAGAGGCCATATTGTTAAAGCATTTGTAATCTTACGTGAAGGGTTCCGAAACCGTGATGAGGATGAGCTAACAAAAGAGTTACAGGAGCACGTTAAAACGTTAACAGCGCCTTACAAATACCCACGAAGTATTGTCTTTTTGGATGAGCTTCCAAAAACAACATCTGGTAAAATTAGACGGGTTGAGCTACGAGCAATAACTGTTTAAAATAATGAAGGAGACATATCAACTAAGAACCTTGTTGATATGTCTCCTTTTTATGTTGTTAGCTGAAATTTCACATTATTATATAGAAAAGCACATAAATAAAAAAAGCCACTACTGAGTGTATCAGCAGCGACTTTTTGCGCCTAGCGATGTCCTACTCTCACAGGGGGAAGCCCCCAACTACCATCGGCGCTAAAGAGCTTAACTTCCGTGTTCGGTATGGGAACGGGTGTGAC